>JALXDB010000177.1 GCA_026990615.1 Spirochaetota bacterium | reverse complement strand
TCAAGCCCGTTTGAAGCTGTCAGTACGGAGTATTCCTTTTCTTTTAAAGCTATCGATAGGACCTGTCTTATGGCATCCTCATCATCAATAACAAGGACTGTTCTCATAACCTTCTCCAGTATGGTAAATAATTGTAAACATCTTTTATCACACAACCACGGCAGTTAGAAGATCTATTAACCTGTCTTTTTTCGCTTTTAAAGAGTTGATTTCTGAATATTTGCCTCTCTTTATGCATCCATTTATATAGATTTTATACTTTCGAATATACTCTTCCATGGCGAGTTTTACAGCGCCAATCATTTCGGATTTATTCATATTTTCTTTTATGAACTTTTCAAGGGCGTTCATCCTGTATTTTTCAATTCCGTTTATTTGAGATGAAAGCTGGTCTGAATGTCCGCCATATTTTATGGTTAATTTTTCATCGATATACCCAACCTGATACCTGGATGTTATTCGGAGCCATAGTTCATAGTCTTCAACGACCTTAAAACTTTCATCGAAGAGCCCTATAGCCTCAAAAATTTTTTTATTTATAATAACAGAAGACGGGCTTATTAAACAGATCTTAAGTGAAGGTTCAAAAAACCATCCCTCTTGTTTTAAATGTTTTTTCCCCTGATTTATTCGTTTCCCATTCTTTATCCAGATTTCATCTGTATGGCATATCAGATATTCCGGATGGGCCCTTAGATAGTTAATCTGGCTTGTAAGCTTTTGCTTAAGCCATTCATCATCTGAATCTAGAAATGCGATCCATTCTCCCCTTGAGTGTGTTATCCCTACATTTCTTGCCCTGCTTACACCGGAGTGAGGTATTTTAATATACTTTATCTTATTAGATTCAATTTCGTTCCGGTATTTGTTTTTAATATAGGTTTCAGTGCCATCTGTCGAACCATCATCTACTATAATTATTTCATGCTCTTCGGTAGTATCCTGATTGAGAACAGAATTAACTGCTCTTTCTATCACTTTAATACGATTGTATGTGGGAATAACAGTGCTTATCATTTCACCTAAAAGTACAGTCAGTACTATTATTTTTTGTTTATTTAGTTTAGATTTTAGTAAAAAAGATGAGAGAAATCAAATTTATATATGCCATTTTGATTTTTTATGTGAAATTCATCTCATTGTAGTAGTATGTATCGTTTTCAGCAGGGATAATGAATCCTTTTTTGCAGAGACCCCTCAGTATTTTTCGAATCTTTTTATCGCTAAAATTTATTATGCTTTTAATATCTTGAAAGTTTAGCTGTTTGTGCTGGCTGAAAATATCTAAAATTATTTTTTCCTCTTTTTTTAACCTCTTTTCTCCGTAGAAAGGGTTGCTGTTGACTATTCTCTTTACAACCTTTTTTGATGCCTGAACGTTGAGTTCTCCAACTCTAATGTATGATTTTAATCCCTTTCCGTTTTTCAGGTAGTAGGGCTTTTTTTCCCCTTCGGGGACGTTTATAATAAGTAGACCGGTTTTTTTAAACCTCACAGCACTAACAGAAATATCTGGCCTGGGAATTATCATAGGTATAGCTTCTTCGAGCTTTGTAAGTTCTTCATCTTCATTTAAAATCCCAACAGGAATACCTGTCCTCGTAAGACCAACAAATAGATTACCCCCTTTTGTGTTTGAAAATGCACATATAGTTCTTGCCACTGCTTCAGGAGACGGAAGGGTTTCCTTGAACTCTGTTTTATACCCTTCGCCAAGTGTTATAAGCTCTTCGAGTACATCATTTGGTATTGTTTCTTTTTTTGCTTTTATCATATTATCATTATATGTTTTATGATACCTACCGTCAATTCCTATTTGTTTGCTTTCATTATTAAAGCCTTGACCTATATTAAATATTTACATATTTTCATCATTAAAACTTGTGAACTGATTATAATTCATGTGAGGTCTATTGGTATATGG
>JALXDB010000176.1 GCA_026990615.1 Spirochaetota bacterium | reverse complement strand
GTAATATATTAAATTTTTTGTAGAATTTAAAATGGTCATGTTTCAGCCCGTATGATATAAGATAATTTCTGTCTTCTGCGAATACGCCCTAAAAACAAAACTAATAGTTATTTTATTAAACTAATCTTTAACATTGTTCTCATATCAATATACGGGTAAGCTTATTTTTATTATATTCATCATTTATATGGATCTTGTTTTTTGCTAAGTTTATAAAAATGTAACCTAAAAATGAAGCAGGGTAAAAATATGCGGGCTGGCAGCAGCGGGGAGGCTGAAGAAAGAATTACACACGGTGTAAAAACCCTGAGAGGGGACCCGAAAAAAGCCATTCTGAAGCTATCGGGTCCAATGATTATTGGAATGTCTTTTCAGACGATATACAACCTTGTTGATGCTGTATGGGTTTCCGGTCTGGGAGCTGATGCCCTCTCGGCAGTCGGGTTGTTTTTCCCGTTTATGATGCTTCTCATGGGCTTTTCGAATGGAGTTAGCATAGGAGGTGGATCTGCTGTATCAAGGCGTATCGGTGAAAGAAACAAGGCTGCAGCTGATAATACAACTGTTCATACATTACTCTTAGCTATGCTTACAGCATTTGCGGTATCGTTGCCGTTTCTGCCATTTTTGAACAGGATATACCATTCGATGGGAGCCAGAGAATCTGTTATAAGAATGGCTGAACCGTATTCAAAAATCGTGTTTTCCGGATCTATCTTCATATTTTTTACAAACATGGGAAATAGCATACTCAGGGCTGAAGGTGATGCAAGGCGATCGATGGTTGCAATAATTCTTGGATCTATCCTGAACATAATACTGGACCCCATATTTATCTATGTACTAAAACTGGGGGTTATAGGTGCTGCATGGGCTACAGTAATATCCATGTCTCTCACCTCAATTATCATCTTTTACTGGCTTTTCGTAAAAAAGGATACATACGTAGATTTCTCAAGAAAATCTTTCTCATTTGACTGGAAGATTGTAGGCGAGATTCTGCGGGTAGGACTACCTGCCTCACTTTCATTGATTTCAATGGCCGTTGCAATGTATCTAGTAAATATGATAATAATCAGGGCAGCCGGAACACGATCTATTGCCGTATTCACATCCGGATGGCGGATAGTATCCCTGGGCACCATCCCTCTGATGGGGATAGCAACAGGAGTTACAGCTGTGACCGCTGCAGCCTATGGAGAAAAAAACATCGATAAGCTCAATACAGCCTATACATATGCAATCAAGATTGGCACCTTGATTGAACTGACAATTGGCATCCTTAGCTTTATTTTTGCTAAACAGATATCAAAAATATTTACCTATTCTAAAAATACCAGGGTGATAGCAGACGAACTTATAATGTTTTTAAAGTGGATGGCCCCCCTTTATCCTTTTATTCCCCTCGGTATGCTTACCTCGGCAATGTTTCAGGGTATCGGCAAGGGTGAAAGGGCATTTATCGTCACCTTTTTAAGAACTGTGGTTTTTCAGGTTGTTCTTTCTTATATATTCGGCATAACTCTTGGTATAGGCCTTAAAGGTATAGTGTGGGGGATACTGACAGGAAACTTTATTGCTGTAACGATATCTTATTTATGGGGTAAAAATACCATCAAGAAATTGTATTCAAAAAATTATTTTGATGGTTTCCTGTCGAAAAACTGATTTTTGCCCGTAACACTTAAGGGAATACCGAAGGCCACTCTTACATTCCCGGGAAAGTATCCCAGATCAATTGCAGCTTTAGATACCGAATACATAATTCTATTGTCACAGTGATGCATACCCGCAATTGCCGCTGCAGAGCCCAGTGCTATGCCCAGGTCTGTTGTTTTGAAGGCACAGTTTCCGCCGTTCTTTTTACACTCTTCACATCCGTTGAAACCGCAAAAATTACAATCTTTGATATAAATCGGTTCGGTT
>JALXDB010000175.1 GCA_026990615.1 Spirochaetota bacterium | reverse complement strand
CGATAATACTCCCGCAAGCGTAAATACCAATCCCGAAATTGGAGCGTTAAAAAGCCCAACGGCCTGTGCAATAAGCACATCCCGGGATGGCAGTTTCGATATGTTCAGCAGATCCTCTTCAGAGTAAATATTTCCCTCTGAATAGCCGCCCTTTATCAGAAGGGTTGTATCTTCTTTCACATCAAAAAGTATCTTGGCTACTTCATTTATATCCGTATTGAAATATGCTATTGCTGTAGGCTCAACCAGAAAGCCGTCCAGCCCCTCATAACCGAATTCATTAAAAACCCTCTTGGCAAACCTGTTCTTTATTACATGAAACTGGGCACCCTTCTCTCTGAGTTTGTTCCTCAAATCGGTTATCTGCTGAACGTTAAGCCCCCGGTAATTGGTAAAGATAAAGTTTTTATACTGTTCAAAATCTTTTTTTAATTTTTCAACTTTTTCTATTTTTGCTTTCTGAGGCATAAATATCTCCCTTTACCCTGTCTAAAAAGGATATAAAAGTTTAGAGATTATTGATCACGCTATCTTTTTATGGTCTATCTTAATTCCAGGACTCATCGTAGAGGCGATATAGACAGATTTTATAAACTCACCCTTGAGATCAGCAGGCCGTTTTTGAAGCACAGTTTCGTACAGTGTGACCAGATTTTCAATTATCGCCTTGCTGTCCATGGATATCTTCCCAATACCAAGGTGTATTATTCTAGTTTTGTCGGCTCTGAATTCAACCCTGCCCTTTTTAAGCTCTTTCACAGTCTCCTTTATTGCGTTTGTTACCGTATGGGCTTTTGGATTGGGCATCAACCCCCTTTTACCCAGAAGCTGGCCGATTTTTCCGACATCTTTCATCATATCGGGAGTTGCTACGGCCACATCAAAATCAAACCATCCTGATTTAATCTTTTCTATTAAATCCGTATCCCCTACGTAGTCGGCACCAGCCTCCTCGGCTTCTTTGGCTTTATCGGCCTTAGCAAAAACCAAAACCTTAACCTCTTTACCAGTTCCATGGGGCAAAACAACCGTATCCCTTACGGTGTGCTTTTGGAGTATATTGAGATTAATAGCGACCTCTACACTCTCATCGAAGTTCGCATAATGTATCTCTTTCAGAAGTTCAACAGCTTCTTCCAGAGGATATGCTTTTGTCCTATCTATTTTTTCCAATGCCTGCCTGTATTTTTTACCATGTTTCACTTTATAACTCCTTTACAAACACTAGCTTGTCTCTATATCAACTCCCATGCTTCTCGCAGTACCTGCAACTATCTTTTTTGCAGCTTCAATATCATTTGCGTTTAAATCCGGCATCTTGGTTTTTGCTATCTCTTCTAGCTGCTGCTGGGTTAAAACACCAACCTTCGCCTTGTTCGGCTCTCCTGACCCTTTCTCTATACCCAAAGCCTTCTTAATAAGTACAGCAGCAGGCGGTGTTTTTGTAATAAATGTAAAAGATTTATCCTCGTAAACAGTTATTACAACAGGAATTATTGTTCCCTTTTGCGACTCTGTTTTGGCATTAAATGCCTTACAGAACTCCATAATATTTACACTGTGCTGCCCCAGTGCCGGTCCGACAGGAGGTGCAGGATTAGCCTCTCCCGCAGGAATCTGCAACTTTATTATACCCTTTACCTTTTTCGCCATTTTATAACCCTGGATCTATATATTTATCTGAGTTTTCGAGTGGTAAATATAATTATATAAAATCATTACGTCAAATTATTTTACTAGCATTTTTTATACCAGAATTCATGGATTGTTTTAATTATACTGTCCTAGAGCTTCTCAACCTCCACAAAATCCAGCTCAACCGGTGTGGACCTGCCGAATATCTCAACCCTAACCTTTAACTTTTGCTTTTCATTGTTAATTTCTTCTACTGTACCTGTAAATGATTTAAAAGGTCCTTCAATTACTCTTAC
>JALXDB010000174.1 GCA_026990615.1 Spirochaetota bacterium | reverse complement strand
GTCTGTGTAGGTTCCTATTCCTTTACCTTCCAGGGCATTCTGGATGGCCTTCAATCTCTCCTTTGCCTGTGATGAATACGCCCCATTGGGATAATGCTTGAGATAAGTTTCATAGACATACTTTGCCTGTTTATACTTGTGATTCTTTAAATAATACTCTCCAATATTGAAAAGTTCTTTTTCATTATCTTCACCTGTTGAATGATCGAGAAAGCTGTGAACAAGCTTGCCAACCCTTCTCAACTGGTTGCTAAACACCCTTAAAAAATTCGTTATTATCTTTATATTCTTTGTAATTAGCCTCTCAAACTCCTCGGTTGTTAGAACCAGAACCTGAGAATCTCTGACAACAACCGCCGTTTCTTCTCTTGGTCGTTTTGCCAGCGCAGATTTCACCCCGAAGAATTCACCGTTCTTCAGTGTCTCTCTTACCTCTTCTCCTGTTTCAATAGAATGATAAACCAGATCAACAGCTCCTGACTTCAATATATATATCTGATCACCAATATCACCGATAAAATATATAATAGAACCCGCTTTGTAGTTTCTCAAAATTCCTGGCACTTTCAGTTCCTAATATTCTAAATAAAATTTTATACAGCTTATGTAATCAGAATCGCTTTATATGGGCAAAAAGGGTATTTCTTTTTTATACCCGACATTCTTTCTAATCTTTTTCATGAGAGTTTTTGGACTACCAACTATAAATTTATCACATCCATTTATGCTTATCTTTTCATAGTTTTTATCATCGTTTTTACCGTCATCACTGTTAAAAATATCAAAATATTCGGAGAATTTCAAATCTCCGTAAAGAGGTTTTCCTTCCATAATGATCAATGAAATATCCTGAAGTTCAGCACTTACTAGGGAAGAATACGGATCGTCACTTTTTCTTTTAATAATCAAGATATCCGCAAGTTTTCCTTCCTCAAGAGATCCGAGTATCTTATCAATCTTCAGGGCCTTTGAAGGATTTTTGGTAATCATGTCAACTATAACTCTGTCCGAAAGGTCCTCCCCATACATATTCCTGTAAACCTTTTTTGCAAATTTAACCTCTTCGAGTATGTTTAATTCACCTGTTGCGGGCGAATCAGTTCCAATAGAAACATTTATCCCTTTATCAAGTATATCTTTTATTTTTGCAGTCCTGTTAAACATGAACATATTTGAACCTGGACACCAGACAAAGTTCGCCCTGTATTTGGCAACCGTTTCTATGTCTTCATCAGAAAACCCTATTCCATGAATCAGTATCGTATACTCACTCAATGCATTATGTTCTTCAAGAATCTCTATTCCCCTCAAAGATTCTACATCAAATCCTTCCTCAATATGGGTAATATATGGTATCTTTTTCCTAATAGCCCTTTCATATTCTATATCAACACCATCCCCCCACTTTAAATCATAGGCTGAAACTTCATGAGATAGGGTGTAATCTTTGATTACCCTGATTGGAAGCTTGTCAATAAAAGGATCATTTATCTTATGGGGTATATGGTCCTGAACCGTAGTTACACCGGATATAAGATTTTTATAAGAACCCAGCAGATATATATCAAAAGGCTCATTTTTATTTCGTTCCGAATATACCGGCGAGCTCTTCAAGTCATAATCCCAGGGCAGCCAGCATATGTAGGGTCCATTCCCAATTTTTGGATAGTATGTGCCAAACAGATGATCATGTATGTTGATAAGAGCAGGAAACATTACATAGGTATCATCCAGTTTTATATCAACTTCATCCGAAGCCTCAAAACCCGAAATTTTTCCATTCACTACTTTTAAACTTGCTTTATCATAAATTTTATCAGGAGTTACAACGGTTAATGAACTTATCGAATACTCAGGTTTCATCCTATCCAATCCTACCTTGAATTGTGAAATTATATGCCAACAAAAATACTACGTCAATACAATAATCT
>JALXDB010000173.1 GCA_026990615.1 Spirochaetota bacterium | reverse complement strand
CACCAATATCGATGTGGAGTCTCTTTAGTTCTGTTCTCATTATTTCCCGAAACTTTGCATCCAGGGTGCCGATAGGTTCATCCATTAAGAAGGCCTTGGGTCTTCTCACCATTGCTCTTCCGAGTGCAACTCTCTGCATATCCCCGCCGCTCAACGAGGATGGTTTTTTATTCAGGATATGTTCTATTTTAAGAATTCTGGCTACCTCTCTAACCCTCCGATCTATCTCCTTTTTGGGGACCTTCTGAGTTTCAAGCGGAAAGGAAATATTTTTATACGCCGTAAGGTGAGGATAAAGGGCATAAAGCTGAAATACAAATGCAATATCCCTATCGCTTGCTCTCAGGTTGTTGACAAGCTTTCCGTCGATATAGATTTCTCCCTCATCTATTGTTTCAAGCCCTGCAATGGACCTCAGTGTGGTGGTTTTGCCGCATCCTGACGGCCCCAGCAGAACAAGAAACTCTTTGTCTTTAATTTCAAGACTCAGGTTATTTACAGCAACAACCTTTCCAAATCTTTTTGTAACATTTTTCAATTGAATCTGAGCCATTTTAACCTAACTCCCTGCAATGGATTTTTATGCAAATAAACCTTTTAAAAATTTCAGCCCTTTAACAGCAAGGTCTCTACTGCTCTTTTCTGTTTCTCTCCATATAGATGCAGCTTTTGCAATTATCTCTACATCGGGAGTAAATGATTCTATAACTATGTACCTGTTGTACTTTATCTGCTCCAGAGCATCTCTTAAACTCTTCCAATTTACGCTCCCCGTTCCGGGTGCTCCCCTATCGTTTTCAGATGCGTGGACATGGTACAAATTCTCACCGGCACTCAGGACAGCAAGAATAATACTCTTTTCCTCTATATTCATATGAAACGTATCAAGATGGATCTTCAACATGGGACTTCCTACATCCTCTATAAGCCTTATTGCATCCCTGCATATATTGATAAAATCTGTTTCAAAACGATTCAGAGGCTCCACTGCAAGATAGACCCCTTTATCTCCGGCATACTTGCAGACTTCCTTAAGATTTTTTACAACCGTTTTCCACTGCTCAACCTTTTCAGAAGGCGGTACAAAACCGGCTCTTCCAACGCTGGAGTAGTGTGGTCCAACGAAGAGATCACACTCGAGATCTGAACAGGCATCTATACAATCTTTGATGTATTCCATAGCATTTTTCTGCTCAACTTTACTGCCCCTTAAATCCCTTCCGGGACCGTAAGCACCACAGACAGAACAGCATTCAAGACCATTATCTTTAAGCATTGAAAGAGCTTCTTTGTAATTAAAGTCACCCTTATTTTCAAGAGCAATTTCTACACCGTCAAATCCCATCTCTTTAAAATCTTTTAAAAGATGCAGCTTCTCCTGATTAAAAGGAGATGCAAACAAAAAAGTATTTATTCCGAATTTCATTTTTCAATACCCCCAATTTTGGCTATCCTGAAATCTCAACCTCCAGCAATAGATAATTAAGTCAATGTCTGCCTAACCATTGTAAAAACCTCAAATACCCCAAAATATTTTACATGAACCACGAATCGAGCTTACAATCCAGTCCGGTAAAAAAAGCGCTATATTCTGTATTCAACTCTTTTACATTCAATTCTCCAACAAAACACCATTTAATTCTTTGTATCCAATATCTTAAACTTGTACTTCTCCCAGTTTATTCAATGTAAGGCACCTCTACTCTTTTTCCTCCCTCCATTGCCGAGTGGTGGGCGCATATACCCGCCATTGTCCAATTCGCCGCTGTTTTCGCATCTACCCTTGACTCCCTTCCCTCAACTATGGCGCTTATAAACTCATGGGCAAGATGTGAATGGGAGCCTCCATGCCCCGATCCCTGAATAAACGATGTATGCTCATGTTTTTCGTCATACACCCCATGAGTAGTGTACGGAGCTATTTCTTTCGGTAAAAGATGTGCA
>JALXDB010000172.1 GCA_026990615.1 Spirochaetota bacterium | reverse complement strand
TCTATGAGCAGCATATTCTCGTCTGATCTGCCGGTTTTATATGGATGTATGGATAAAAATATTCGTTTATCAGGAGGGGAGAACTTTATAGAATTTGATATAATATTGCATAAGGCGTGCTGAAATTTTTCCCCGTCAATGTTTAATGTGGGGGGAAGTTCCTCTGTTTCAACTTTGATTTTGATATTTTTAAGCCTTGTATCTGATGCGAAACGGTCTACCAGCTCTTTAAAAAATTGCTCTGTGGCTATTTCTCTCCTGTTAAGTGATATCTGGCCTGTTTCAATTTTTATCATTTCCAATATGTCATTGACGGCACATAGTAGATTTTTAGAACTGCTCAGGATGTAGTTTAAATATTCGAGCTGATCTGCGGTGAGCCTTCCAGTGGTTTCGGTTGCAAGAAGTTCTGCAAATCCGATTGTGTGTGTCAGTGGTGTCCTTATCTCATGACTTATATTCTCCAGAAACAGCTCCCTTGCTTTTAACGCCTTTTCGGTTTTTATCTTCTGTTCGTTAAGCTCTTTTGCCAGCGTTTCTGCCCTGTACTTTAATTTTAGTATGAAACTGCTTATAACAGGGACAACAATAACTGGTATAATGCCAGAGGCTACAAAGCCTTCAATAACAAACATATCCTTGAAAATAAGAGCAATTAGATAGTAAAATATTTCTGAAAATATTACGGACAGTACTGTTGCAATTAAAATTGATTTAATTGTTTTTGTTGTTAAGAATTTTTCTTTGGCCATTGTACAAAACTTGTATTATAATTTATGTAGTTTTTCTAATAGTTATTTCAATACACATTTGTGAATAAATATTACATAGAAAATATAACAAAAATTTCGAATGATTAATATAGAAATAAGTTTATTAATTATAATTTTTAACATACATGTTTGGTAATAATGGATAGCTTCTATGGGAAAATCCATACTTTTAATTGAAGACAACGAATTAACCAGAAAATTGATAGAGAAGTTTATTGAATTAAATAACTATAAAACTATAATTGCAGAAAATGCAGAGGATGCCCTTAATATTCTCAAAGAAAAATCTCCTGACCTGATACTTACAGATATTATGCTTCCGGGGATGAGCGGGATCGATTTCGTCAGAGCTGTCAGAGAGCGTCCGGATTACAAAGATATTCCAATAATAGTACTGAGCGCCTTCTCAACTGATACGGATATCCGTGAGGCGTTTTATGCAGGATGTACAGATTATATTGTAAAACCGATAGATGTTAACGAATTTTCAACAAAACTTAAAAAGTATCTTGAGGATAATTCCTGATTTTCGATCTTGTCAGAGATGAAAGATTCATCTAGATTTTAAGTGGCTGGAGATAGCCCTCTGGTTCAGTGGTAATTGGTGGGAAAAAGTTCGATTGCCCTGCATATTGCTGATAGTAGTTTTAGGTGGAAGTTCAGCCAGATAGAATTTTGTATTTTTTACTTTCTTGCCCATTGTAGTCGGTCAATACTACGTATTTCATTAAATAATAGTATCTATTTAAGTACTATATGAATTGCCCCTTTCGGTCTGGTTGTAGTTTCTCCATGATACAGTATTTAAAATACATACTTTATTTTTATGGTTGTTTTTGATATATCACCAAGGACACTTGTTCCGTGGAACAAGACCAAAGGTTCCCCCGAAATAGTGATTAAGTGCATACGATTGTTAGATTACCGTATTCCCTACCTTCAATGTTGTAACTAAAATTTTTATTAAAGATAATATGACTTGAGGTATATTCATCTTTTTGAGTTTGTTATAAAATGCCAATTTGCCGATACGTATTTTATCCATGACATAAGTTGACCAGGCAAAAAATTATAATGAGTGGCAAACTGGTAGGCTGTTTATTTTAGTGCTGTACTGATATGGAGTTATTGTTTTACACCCAATATTATCGGGAAGGCTGAGTGGTTTTGTTTAATTC
>JALXDB010000171.1 GCA_026990615.1 Spirochaetota bacterium | reverse complement strand
TATCAATAGGATTTGTATTCACATGGTTTTACAGAAGGGAAAGACTAAAGACAAAAGAGACCAATAAAAAGCTGGCTGCTAAAAAGTTTGAAAAATATATCAAAGAGTATAAACTAACCGGTGCGGATATAGATCTATTAAAGTTAATGGCAAAGAATCTAAAAGAATCCTTCAATCTACCGCTTCTAATCGAAAACAGATATATCTTCAACAGATGTGCAAAGATCGTCCTTAAAAAGGACCCGTCTCTTTCCGCCAGGATATCATCATTAAGGGTAAAACTGGGGCATATAAGAACCAAAGCCGACCAGCTAATTCATTCAACAGCGGAAATACCCCTCTACTCCGAAGTTGAGCTGATAATTACGGAGGATAGTGCAAAAAAGGTGGTTCGCGGGATAATAGCAGAAATAAAACCGGATTACCTGCTGGTTAAACTCGATCAAGGCCATCATAAAATAGATGAAAAATATGTGACAGTTCAGTTTCAAAATATGGCCGGTATATTCATCTTTAAAACAAGGATACTGAAAATAAAAGAAGCTGAACTGTATCTGCAACATACAGAGGAAGTTAAAAGAGTTCAGAGGAGGAGATTCTTCAGAAAGAGGGTAAAAATTCCTGCCGTTATAAGCATTGAAGGCAGCGATGAGATCTATTTTACAACAATAGTTGATTTAAGCGGTGGCGGAGCAAAAGTAGAGCTGGACAAAGAGATTAAAGAAGGATCTATTATCAACCTTGTATTTACCCTTCCGGGCAACTATAAAATATCTGCTAAATCAAGGGTCATATCATGCGGACATGGGAAAATACATCTTTCATTCACAGAAATAAAGGATTCAGACAGGGAACAAATAGTAAAATATATATTCAGGAAGCTATAACCGGAGAAAATTAAAACCATGTATAAAGAATAGTTAATCAGTTGCAAATGCCTTTATAATTATTTATATTAAATAGACAGTAACTCAATTCTTTTTATTTCAGACTATACCCAATATTTTGGAGGAGATGTTATGCCTATGCAAAACACGGCAACCATCATAAAAAAAGATATAAAAATAGATATACCTAAAGCCATAAGAATAATACTACTTTCCTTTTCATTCGCCCTTTTGACCGGAATTTCGTCATTTATCAAGTTTTACCTGCCCTTCACCCCCGTTCCAGTAACAGCACAGCTATTTGTAGTTATACTAAGCGGTCTTTCACTTGGACCCGTCTTCGGAGGAGTCAGTCAGGCCATCTACACAGTTTTAGGCATTTCAGGGGTGAAATGGTTTGCGGTTTCAAACTTTGGTATCACAGCAGGGTACATAATTGGATTTATATTTGCCTCTGCCTTAGCTGGGGAAATCCATAGAAAATACAAAAAAACGGCTCTGGCGGTATTTTCCGGCATCCTTATTATATACCTCATGGGATACGTTCATTTTGTTACCTTTACCGGAACAGCACCGGGCGAGGCATTTAAGCTCACAATTCTACCCTTTATTCCTTTTGACTTTCTGAAAGGGGCTGCGATCGTTGGAATATTCCATAAAAGGTTGTCAAAAAAGCTAATAAAATGATTGTGCTGTAACCCTTAAAATAATTTGAATAAATGTTATAATATGTTAAACTATGGTATATGAAACTCACATTTTACCTTTTAAAAAGGATAGCAGTATATTTTCTCATATTTCTCATTCCATCCGCTCTCATTATAGCATCATTTAAATGCTACTCTACAGGAATCAATATATTCAATGTAGGAATTAGATCGATCACCAACATTATTTTAAACAATCTTCTCTCCATTATTCTTATAAGCTATACAGTCTCTGTTATCTTCAGCATTGCTTTGATTGACAAGGTAAGGGTAAATTCTCTTGTACTTCTTCATCTTATTCCAATTGTTATAACTGCAGGTATAATAGGCGTATTCTATCTTGCAGAGTCAAAAGGGCGGTTCTTCATCACACCCGAAGAAAAGATAGCTGTAGGCTACAGGACATTCTTTAAAAGGGATGTATTCAACGAAATCAACGGCAATCTAATATTTATCGGCTCTATTAAAACCAGTAATAAAAAGCAGAATATTTTCCTGTATAAAACCGAAAATGATAAGATAATCCCTGTAAATAAAATAAAGTTTAAAAATGGGAGCATAATTCTATATGGCAGCAAAAAACCTATAAAAACTTTTAACTATTTTGAGGCATCCAAAAAACCGTTCATTTATTCCAATAAAATGGTGATAAATTATATACGAACTCTGACAGGAGTTATGAAAAAGTTTAAGGGAACCTATAACAGATTATCCGGAATAAACAGGTATTACTACTTACTTGCTCTGATCGTTTCGTTTTTTATTATGAGTATTCCGTTGGCATTCATACTAAATGATGGAGCATGGAATACCTCGGGAATTATAGGAGTGATGCTGATTATCGGTCTTACACCGTATTTCTACAGGTTCATAATCAATTACATAGGCAAAATAAGGCTAAACTTTTTAATATCGAGCGGATACAACTATTTGCTACTTCCAATTTTAATAATCGTTATTGGGATTATACTAAACATTACAATAAAGCTTAGTAAAAAGGCTGAAATTTAGAGTTTAATATGTCGTCAATCACCAAAAACAGCATTAAAATTTTACTTGGAGGAATAATTCTATCTTTTATAATACTATTTTTATTTTTTTACATAAGAACAAGCCCCTCTATTGGCACGGAAATATACAAAATTATCCCAAATCTTATAAATAGTTTGATTCTAAACCATGCTCTTATTAAATCTCTCAACTATCTTCCGGTTATTATAATATTTATTTATTCAATTTCTTTCTCCTTTTTATTCACCACCAGACAGTTTGTTGAAGAAAACTTTAAATTTTTTGACCTTGCAACCCCTGCCTTTACAATTCTTGTAATATTTTTACTGATTAATGCTTCTTCCCTGCTAATCATAAATCCCTACCTCTACAGGAAAAATGAACTGATAAAATACGATGCATCAACATCTTACGCTGCATATAAAAGAGCAGTGGAGCTAAAAAAGAAGAGGAACTATGATGATGCTCTTGAAATTTTAGATATTATATTCAACCTCGACCCCTCGAATAGAAAAGCATCAAAGCTATACGATGAAATTATGCGTGAAAAAGCCCGTGCCGGTGCTACTATAGAGGAAATGAAAAAAAGAAAGAGAAACCTCCCCGTAAAGCCGGAAATTGGCTATTTCGAAAAAGGCAAACTTGAGTACGAAAAACATAACTACTATGCAGCACTTTACTACTTTGAAAGAGCTATAAAACTCCACAGGGGAAACAGAGAACTCAATGAACTGTACAATAGATGCCTGAAAAAAGTAAAAACTGCACTGGGGACACTTACAGAGAAAGAAAGAGAAAGAAAATGGTTAATTAAAAATAAAGAGCTCGGCCTGAAATATATGAACAATAAAGATTACTACAGGGCATACTATACATTTGTAAAAATACTTAAAAAGTACCCGCAGCTTGAGGATGTCCTTCTCTATAAAAAACTCGTTGAAAAAAAACTATCAGAAATTGATTTTCTTCCTTCTGAACTTACAAAATATTCCTGGTTGCCTGGATGGAAAAATGTCATTTTTATTGATAAAACAGGATTTTTAAATACGATTGAAAAGGTCATCCTGTTCAACAACACATATTACTTCTTCGGTATCACCAGGTACTACCCTGATAGGGGATACGGTAAAAGTGGATATGAGTATTTTAGATACGGAAAATGGATTAAAGACCATATAAGGCTGAAGAATAAAAAACGTTACTTCGAAATTCCCAAAAAGAAAAAGTTCTTATACTTAATAAATCCAGACATTGACCCCTGGTATATTGTAAACGGTATTCCATCATCCAGACTTCAAAACCAGCTTAATATATACGAAGTATTCACCATCTCTGACAAATTAATAAAATTAGGATTCAACATAAAACCCAAACTTTACTGGCTGGCAGACAAGTTTGGTCTTCTCTTTGCCCTTTACGTTGTTACACTCTTTATATCAGCTGTTGGATGGAGCAAGAGGTCAATTCACGAGTCCTTTCCAATGATCAGGGTAATAATGTTTTTTGCCTCAATGCCAATTGTTGCATACTTTACATACATGCTGGCAGTTGACATAAACAAAATTATTATTTATACACACCAGTATTTCTATAGATATGTTTTAAAGGTTAATATTCTTATCTATCAGATAGTTGTGGAGACTGTACTTGCTGTAGGAACCACTCTCTACTTTCTGACTCAGAAAAATGAATAGAAGCTTTTACCCGTGTAACTAGTCCTGCTCATACAGCGAAAATATCAGGTCCTTAGCATCCTGTTCAGAATCGTGGCTGATAGTGCATCTTCCCTCCAAAATTGTACCATTCTGGATGATAAGCTCAGGGGTTTTAATATCACCAAGAATTTTGCTGGTTGGAAGGAGCAATACCCTGTTTTTGGCTTCTATGTTTCCTATAAGTATTCCCTCTACCACCACACTTGATGCTATTATATTTGTCTTAACCTTCCCTTTGGGGCCAATGATGACCTTATCAACCGCTAAAACTTCTCCCTCAAACTTCCCATCTATCCTAATAGAGCCCTTAATAGCAAACTTCCCCTCAAATTTTGAATCCTGACCTATAAAACTGTTTGTTTCCTCACTTCTGTGTAAGTTAGACATTTAACTGTAACTCCTCATTTAAACTGTGGGTATAGATAAAAACCTAATAATTTCTTCGGTAAATTCTTTGATTTCTTCAAGCGCTTCAACTACTCTGTAACCGTTTAAGGCCCTGTATTCTTCAAATTCATTTAAATCAATTCTATTATCAGGATTCATTATGACATTGCCACCCCCTTTGTATTCGTTCAGTATATATCTAAGAAAGTTTCTAAGGTCTTTAAAGAACGAATCAAGCTCCAGCATATACTGATGCCTTATTTTGTAAACTATCGATTTATCCCTGTGAATTGCAATGGTGTTGTACTCTTCATTGTGAAGGATATCAAGTTCATAATTGTATTCTTTCAGAATCTTCTTTATATCCATAAACTTTATATAATAGGAATCCCGCTTCATCGAATTGTTAAAGTCGAGTTTTATGTAGTACTCGCTGAGTATAGGCAGATAGTTTTTTTCAAAAAAATCCATATAGGATATTATTGTATCCATCTCTCTATCACCGTGATCATTCCTGTACTGTCTTACAGGTATATTTTTCAAAATTCTGTAATCATCTTTTGCAGTAGCCTTTGTCCCTCCCCTTCCTCTATTGCCTTCGTCCGATCTGAGCTCTCCGATAATCTCCATAAGTTCATTAATCTGTTTTTTAACATATCTGATCTCTTCCATCACCCTCTTTTTCTGAACCATATCAGTAGAAGTTTTATAAACTCCCTCCAACTGCTTTAACACTCTTTCTTTACTCTCTATCTCTCTTTTTATTGATTCCAGATCAGACATATCCAAATCCCCAGATATAAAAATAATCTCTATTCGCCACAACGAATAGAGATTATTATAAGGAAAGATATGTCTAAATGCAATATCAGAATTGAAAATTAAACCCTTTGAATATTATCACCATCCATCCTGCATATCATCTTCATCCCTGTGCTCTTCACTGTAGATGTCCGTGACTGCCCTGATTTCATCGAAGTATACATAGTATACGCCGTATGTTTCTTCAGGGTCACAGACAATTGTCATTCCAGCAAAACTAAGCCCCCTCCACTCTGTGTTGTGGTAGTCATTCTGATTTATCGTTGAGGGAATTGCAATGGAAAGTTTTTTCCAGCCCACAAAATCCAGAGTCCCCATGTACAGGGTCATCCTTTCACCCTTGTAATCAAGCAAATGAATGTACAACTTATGTCGAAAGCTCCTGCCGCATACCCACATTGTTATGGCCTTTGTTATACCGGGTATTTTTATAGGGGTAGGTGGAGCAACATAAAAACTGGCGTAACCCCTCTGATTAAATGCAACTTTAACTGCAAGAACATACTGGTTCTTTGTTCCATCGTTGGGGTCAACATCAGGCAGGTCAAGTGGTTTGCCCTTTCTTCTCATTGCAATAACAACACCCTGATCTATAGGCATCTGGGCCTGCCAGACATCTGCATCCTCAAGGTGAGTAACAGGAATATCAACCAGAAGTTGCTGGGCTGTATCAATTCCCACCTGAAGATTCTCAACATCCTGCTCCTGGGCAATTAGCAGTGCAGGAACAGTAAATATAAAAACAACAGCTGTTATTATAAATGCTTTTTTCACCATTTATTACTCTCCTTTTCCCTCAGAACTCCAAATGTCCTTGGTCTTATCTGCAAGGATATCACCATCAAATCTCTCTCTGTAGAGATCTGTCAAAATCTTTAAATGATCAAAATAAACGACATAACTATCAACTCTCTCCGTTGGAGCAGTACGTATTACAAATCTTACAAAAGTTAGAGGCTTTTCCATTGGCAGATATCTGATATACTGCGGGATATAACTGGGTATTTCAACACTTAAATTTCTCCATCCTATAAAATGGAGACTCCCCAACGGTAACCGGTGAACCACTCCAGTGTAATCTCTAAGATGTACTTCCAGAGTATAGTAGTAATTGGCGCCCCACACCCAGACATCAATTTTCTTTAACCTGCCAGGGATCACAAGCTCTTTTTCTGGATAAATCCATATGGTATTGTACCCCTTGCGTGTGAATGCAGCTTTTACCCCCATTACATACTTGCTGTTTTCCACTTCTCCCTTGTATGCACCCTTTAAAGCTATTGGGGCTCCCTCTATATTAAACTTTATTTTGGGATAACCTTTTGCTGTGAACCTCGATGCAGAAACCTTCCAATTATTATTATTATTTTCAAAATCATCAAGAACAATGCTTCTAATATCCTCCATCTTAAAATTGCCAAATGCCAAATTCCCGAAGTACTGTGCATAAATAACTCCCGGGAAAATCAAGGCGAGTAAGACGAACGTTAAAATCATATATCTGAGCTTCATTACCCCGCTCCTTCTATTAATAAAGGTTTTACACAAACAACTGCCAATAAAAGATATTTGTCTACTTACTCTTTATCGGTAAATGGATTGTAAAATTTTAATCTTTATTTAAGTATAGGACGGAAATATGTTGTATGTCAATACTCGATTATAAATTTTTTGTTGTTAACCATTGTTAGCTATTGTTAACCAATTAATACAATCATAAATAATTGAAAATTTAAAAACGTCAGGTCTTATGCACCATGCTTTCAAAACCTTCATGGGCCATATATGAACTTCTCACAAAAGGACCGGAAGCCACAAATTTGAATCCGATCCTTTTTGCCTCTCTCCTGTAATAATCAAAAGTTTCAGGGGATATATACTCTTTTACAGGTATATTCCATTTGGTTGGTTGCAAATACTGCCCTATGGTAACAGCATCACAGCCCGATTGCTTTAACAGATGCAAAAGCTCAATAATCTCATCCCTTGTTTCTCCGAGGCCGACCATGAATCCGGACTTTACGAAAATGTTTTCACTATGTTCTTTTACATATTTTAATACATCCAGAGAACGATTAAAATCTGCCTGCGGTCTTACATTCGGGTACAACCTGGATATTGTTTCGACATTATGGTTAAAAACATCAGGATTTGCATTAATCACCGTATCAAGAGCTTTTCTGTCTCCCTTAAAATCGGGAGTCAAAACTTCAATATTTATTCTATCATCCAGCTTTTTTATCTCTTCTATGGTTTTTGCAAACTGGGAAGCGCCCCCATCATCCAGATCATCCCTTGTTACAGAAGTAATAACAACATACTTCAGCCTCAAATTCTTTACAGCTTCTGCAACACGTTTTGGTTCGTCTTCATCGAGGCCAAGAATTTCACCCGGTTTAGCCTTATCTATAGAGCAGAACCTGCAGTTTCTCGTACACTTATTCCCGAGTATCAAAAAGGTTGCCCTTCTATGGTAGAAGCACTCGGACTGATTCGGACATCGAGCCTCTTCGCACACTGTATTAAGCCCTAAACCTCTTAAGATCTCCTTAACCATGTGCCGCTGGGGGGAATACTCGATTCTTTTGCGTAGCCAGTCTGGCTTTCTCCTGGTTTCAGCGGATGGTGTTAAATTTCCCATAAAGATGTCCTTGGAATATTTATAAAGATAAACTGATAAAGTGATATTAATAACTAAATACTAGGCAGTCAATCCTATTGATCATGAGGGATTTAAAAAGGCTATTTCTTTTTTTCAACTACAAATGGGGATTCAAGACCGAACTTTCTTTTCATTGAAATCAGCGTGTTTTTTGCAACCTGCTTTGATTGAAACGGCCCTACCCTGACTCTGTAGTATTTTTTCCCATTTACAGTGGCCTCCAAAATCTTAACTTTGTAAAGATTTTTTTCCAGCCGTTTTTTAAGTTTTACAGCATTTTCCATTTTACTAAAAGACGCAACCTGAATGTAGTACTTTCCTGCAGCGATACTGGATGCAGGGTGTGATTTTTTTCTATAAACATTTTTTCTGCTGACCGATGTTTTTTTAGAAACCGAAGATTGATACGTTTTTTTGCTACTTTTTAGCTCAGATATAGGCTCAGAAACATTTTTACTTCCTTCCGTTGAAGGCGGGGCTTCCTCTTTAACGGATGTTTTTTCCTCACTAAAAAGGTCTTCAATTGATATTTGAGGTGATTTCTGAGAACTTTCCTTTTCTGCTGTTTTGCCGCTTTCAACCTTTGCTGTTTCCCTTAAAATGCCTTTAGCTACCTTCTCCCCTTTTTTATTTGAACCACCGATATAGAATCCCAGAACAAAAATACCGATTATCACAAGGCCGAGAATAAAAACTATCCAGAAAATTCTACCCATATCAAGATTAACCTGATAGTACTCCTTTACCTTCTTGTTCTTCCTGCTTTCTACCGGCTCGTGCTGATAGTCATCCATATTATCCATAACTCATACCTTTATTCCAAATTTTTCAAGTACTCTGCTTACCATATCTTTCAGGTCTTCGATACTTCCATTATTTTCAATTACTATATCGACATAATGTTTTTTCTCCTTTAAAGGGATTTGTGCGTCCAGCCTTCGCTCGGCTTCTTCCCTTGAGATTCCATCTCTTGAAATGCCCCTCATCACAGCGATTTCTCTGGGTGTATCAACACCTATGGTAAAATCGCACAACACAAAGAGACACATTTCTATGAGAAGAGCCGCATTTATAACCCAATTTCCCTTTTTACTTACTCTTTTTTTGACCTCCCTTATCATCCATGGATGGACTATTCTCTCGAGTTTCTTTATTTCGTTTTTGTCCGAAAAAACTTTTTTCCCCAGCTTTTTCCTGTCGATTCTTCCATTTGAAATAATCTCCTCGCCGAATACCTTTACAATATCATCCTTTTTTACCTCGAGCGCCTCATGTCCTATTTTATCCACATCTACGACAGAAAATCCAAGCTCTTCAAGGTATTTACTGACAATATTCTTTCCCGAACAGTAGTTACCGGTTACACCTATTACCATCAGTGGGCCTCTTCCCAGTTCTTTCCAGCTTTTACATTTGCAACAATAGGGACTTCAAAATCCAGCGCATTTTCCATAATGTCCTTTACAAGCGACATCAAATCCCTGTATTCATCATCAGGCGATTCAAAAACAAGTTCATCATGAACCTGTATCAGCATCCTGCTTTTCATACCCCTCTTTATAATTTCATCATCTATCATAATCATTGCCTTTTTAATAAGGTCAGCGGCAGTACCCTGAATTGGGGTATTTATAGCAACTCTTTTTGCGCCTTCATATATATTCTTATTTCGAGAGTATATTTCCGGTATAAATCTCTTTCTTCCAAGAAGGGTTTCAACATAGCCCTTTTCCTCCGCCTGCTCGATAATACCATCAAAAAATTTCTTAACCCCGCTGTATTTCTCAAAGTATATCTTAATAAACTCGGCTGCCTGTGTTCTTGAAATACCGAGCTGTTTGGATAGTCCATAGGGGCTTATCCCATAGATAACACTGTAGTTAACCGTTTTAGCCGCCTGCCTCTGGGCGTCATTCACCATATCCAGAGGGACACCGAACAGTATAGAAGCAGTCTCCCTGTGTATATCTTCATTGTTTTTAAAAGCGTTCACCAGACGTAGATCTTTAGAAAGCGATGCGAGGATTCGAAGCTCTATTTGAGAATAATCGGCCGAGATAAACCACCAACCATCTTCAGGAATAAAAGCCCTCCTTATTGCCCTGCCCTCCTCCTCTCTTATAGGGATATTCTGCAGATTAGGATTGGTGGAGGACAACCTCCCTGTTGTAGTTATTGTTTGATTAAAAGATGTATGGATACGTCCGGTAACAGGGTTAACCATCTGCGGCAGTGCATCTATGTAAGTGGACTTTAACTTGGTTAATCTTCTGTGTTTCAGTAACAGCCTTGCTATTTCATACCGCCCAGCCAGTTCCTCCAGAACAGATTCATCGGTGGAGTAGCCTGTCTTGGTTTTCTTGATAACGGGGAGTTTCAATTTGTCAAAAAGTATGTGGGATAGCTGTTTGGTTGAACGTACGTTGAAAACCTCTCCCGTTATATCAAATATTTTCTGCTCAAGCTCATCTATCTCTTCAGCAAACCTTCTACTCATCTGAATTAGATACTCACTATCGATCCTCACCCCTCTGTACTCCATCCTGCCGAGTACAGTTATAAGGGGTACCTCTATATTCCTGTAAAGATCGTACAGACCTGTATCTTTTAACTTATCTACAAGTATATTGTGAAGTCTGAGGGCAATATCGCTGTCTTCGGCTGCATATTCAACCAGCTCTTCTATTGGGTAATCGAGGAGTGTGTTCTCCTTCTGCTTAACCACATCACTGTAGTGAATTGTTTTATAGTCGAGGTACTCCATCGCAAGGTCATCCAGCTTGTACCTCTGTTTCTGGGGATTTAACAGATAGGCTGCAATCATAGTATCACCAATAATTCCATGGATATCAATCCCGTTTTTCAACAGAACAACATAATCGTATTTTATGTTCTGACCTATCTTGCCAATACCTTTATCTTCTAAAATATCTTTAAGAGAAGTGGAAATAAGCTCGGCCCCGAATCCCTCTTTATTCTTCATTCTGATCGGGATATAAAACCCCTCACCTTCATCAGTTGAAATTGAAAAACCGATTATATCGGAATCAATAGGATCTTTGCCCGTTGTTTCCACATCGAATGACATAGTACCCTTTGATCTTACCTTTTCAAGAAGTCTCTGCCACTCCCGATGATTATCGACTAAGTAATATTTGCCCTTCTTTTTTTCTTCACCTTTCTCAAGAGCCTCTTCCCCCTTCAACTCAACAACAATTGTATTCAGCTCTTTCTCAAGGAGTATCCTTATACCCTCGTCAAGTGGAAACTTATCCAGCTTCATCATGTCAAGGTCAAGGCCTACCGGGGCATCCCTTCTTATCAAAACAAGGTCTTTGCTGAGAAAGGCACTGTCCTTTCCCTCGATCAGAAGCTTTTTAATCCTATCATTTTCTATTCTATCTATATTGTTGTACAAATTTTCAATCGTGCCGAACTCCTGAATTAGCTTGACTGCCATCTTCTGGCCTATTCCTTTAACGCCCGGTACGTTGTCAGACTGATCTCCCATCAGTGCCAGAAGATCTACAATTGATTCAGGTGGAACTCCCCACTCTTCAATAACCTTATTCCTGTCCATAACTTCAATCTCTGATATGCCCTTCTTATTGGCGTATACAATTGTATTGTCGTCTACGAGTTGAAGGATATCCTTATCTCCGGATACAACAATAGATTTAATCCCGTTGTTTTCTGCATGGAGGGTTATTGTTCCTATAATATCATCAGCCTCGAAACCATCCTTCTCAAGGTGGGGGATCCCAATTTTATCCACCAGTTCTCTGATAACATCTATCTGAGCAAGAAGATCCGTGGGTGCTTTTAACCTTTTGGCCTTGTATTCAGGGTATTTTTCGTGTCTGAAGGTTTTTGTTTTGGAATCAAAAACGCACAGCATATACTCCGGATTCTCATCCTTTAACAGCCTCAAAATCATACGCATAAAACCGAACACCGCAGATGTGTTTTCTCCCTTTGTTGTAACCAGTGGTCTTCGTATAAAGGCGTAGTATGCTCTGTATATCAATGCATACCCATCTATCAAATATATTTTCTTATCCATTATCTGAGTACCCCTTATCAGTTTATTCTTTATCTTCACCTATTTTAGATAATAATAACAGGAATGATTAAACATTTCAATTCCAATGGGATAGCACCGGGACCAATTCAAAGTAAGAAAAAATATATTACGTTAAGCTTAAAAAGACTGGTCTTGAACTCTTTGAATTCAGAATATCAGGCCCTAATATCAACTATGTAGGAATTGCTTCGGGGGGTTATATAGCCATTCAAGGATGTAAGTTTTTTCTTAATTTTTATAATACTATCTTTAACTCTGTTCTGATTGAAAATGTTATTCCTGAGTATCTTTTCGTTAAGCTTCGTTATTAGTTTTATAAGTTGCCCGACGTCCCGGTCTTTTTTGTAATAAACCATATCAGGAACAATGCTCTTCATTTTATCTTTGATCTCTTCGATAATCGATGTTTCGTACTGCAAATATTCGTAAAATTTCTCATATTCATCATAGTCAAGTGCCCTGTGCTCATTTGCCTCAAGGGTAAGAATTTTAATCAATAGATCTTTAATCTCATTAAGTGAGCTGATCAATCTTTCCTTTCTATCCAGCAATATCAATTCCCCCTTCTTTTTTCATTTCATCTATTCCGGGGGTTCCTCCCTTTGCAGCTATCTGGTTCCATGCCTCCCTCAGTTCAGCCACCATTTTTCTTACAAACTCAATCGGTTTGGGGTCTTTTTTGAGGTTTCCTTCAAGAAGCATTCTGTTAAAGAAGGTATATATACTGAAAAGCTTTTGGCTGATATCACCAGCCTTCATATTTAACGACATTATCAATTCAGTGATTATATCCTGTGCCTTTATAATATTATTATTAACAACATCATACTTTTTTTTCGGCAGGTTCTCCAGAGCTATATCCAGAAACCTTAAAATACCATCGTAAAGTATAACAATCAACTTGCCCTTCGATGCAGTTTTAATCTGTGTTTCCCTGTAGTGTAATACATTTTCATTATCCATAGTTGCCCCTCTTATTAACGCTTCACAATAATATATCGGAATCGAACTTTTCAAACTTTATCGGGGAAGATGATTTATTTGTAATTAATTATTCTGTATAGTCTTTCAATGTCTCTACCGGCGTAATTTAAAGAATCCTCCCTGTTCATCCCCTTCTTAATCCTGTAGTGTAAAGCAAAAGCAATCCGAAGCTCATCTTCAATATCCTTTATAGCAGTATCAAGTCTTTTTACAGTATTAACTCTGTTTTCCTCGAGTGGACTTTCCATTTCAGATTTCACAATATACTTCGAGTCAACATCTTCTATATCTTTTACATCTCTAACACCTTCAATACTTATAGGAGAAGGGAAAAGTCTGTAAAACTTGATGCTATCAGAGAGGGTTTTTATCAGCTCTTCAAGCTCTGTTTTATAACCTAAAAACCTGCTGTTTGTAATCGGGTTTTTAATATCTGTTGTATCTAATACACCGGTTAAATAATCAATATCAATGCTAAATCTGGTGTTAAACCTGTTTGATTTTCCTACACTGAAAAGGTCCCAGAATCCTCCATTTACATACAATGCATAATCCACAAAGGAATAATCATATCCTGTCAGATATATCCTTTCAAAACCGATATAAGAGGCTATTCTAACAGCATAGGTTGCAATAGACCTGTAATCCATTATTTCGTCTTTTTCATCAACACCAAACAGCCTGGAGATGGGATGGCCGTTGAACATTAAAAAACCAGTTTTAAACAGATTAAACACACCGGGATAACTCATGGGCTGTAAAATACCAGGTATGTCTTCCATTACCCGTTCAATTCCTGTAAAATGAAGTCTGACATAGGGCTGAGGGTCAATGTTAACCACAACAGCCGGCCTTATCCCCGAAAGTAAAAGGGGTCTTGCTGCAGCATCCACTGCAATGATAAACAAATCCCTGCCACTAGCTTTAACATATCTGATAAATTTACCAAGCGTTGGACCCGCAGCAGCCACAAAACAACTACCTCTGTATCTATTTTTAATATTTTTGATCCTATAAAGGTGTTGAAAGCCGGTTTTTACGTTACCTTTAAAATTATTAATCCATCTTTTTGAAAATTTTGAGATAGTAACCGCATTATTGAGGAGGAAGTTCAGGGCAGCGGAGATATCATTTCCGATTTTTTTATAGGTTTCGGGGAAGTACCTCTCCAGAGATGGAAGAATTAATACATTTATACTGCTGTAAAAAAGAAGGTCGTAGCTACTTCTGATAGCTTTTATAAATTCACCAACATTCTTCTCCCCATAAACCAGCTCCACATCATTTTCTTTAAAAAAAGAATCGAAAAATCCAGGATTGCTACTTTGTACCAGGTCTATAATAGCTTTCTGCGGCTCAACAACAACCAACTTTTCAACAAGGGGATTATCAATAAACGGTTTGATATGATAAAAGAGCCCTGCTCCAACAATAATGTAGCATCCCCTGCCTTTGAAGTTGTTCCGATAAAAGCTTTCCGCAGTTTTACGGGGATCTATGTTTCAATAGAGGCAAACCTCTGCATTGCGGCTGCTCTTTGATTTTAGGCCGGTAAAGCAGAGATTGAGAGCACCAGTTTTAGATTTTTTTATTTTCCACATTATTCTTCTATAGTTTTTAATTTAACTTATGGCACAATATAAATAGAACAATTTCAGTAATGAAATTTTAAAAGATTCTTTCCCCTGAAATTTGCTTTCTGACATCTTTAACAAGATTTGCTATTGTATCTCTTGACAACAGCTCAAGAAAGCTACTGGAATTACTCTCAACAATTTCTCTGTACGACGTAGATGCATTCTCTTTATAAGCTGCTACAATTGATTGAAGCTTAATGCCATCCTCACCAATACGAATCAGGTCATCACCGGATACCCAATCTTTAAGCCAGTTACTGTAAAGCATCAGTTTATTTGTTGTATATTCACCTGTTTTATCTCTTATTTTTATGAGCTTCTGGGTTAAAAGATTAAAAAATGCTCTGCTGTACCATGTGTTAAAACGATTGCTCTTTAAAATGTAATACCTTTCAAATCCTGCCCCCCGATGGTGGTCTTTTACCAGACCATTAAAAGAGAAATCGTACCCTGTAAGATAAATTGGACCAAAACCCAACATTCTGGCCATCAGAATCAACACCACAGAACTTGTTCCCTGCATGGGCACAGTTAACATTAGCCTGTTAATTAAGTTCAATCTTTTTTCAATTTCAAGACCGTGGCTGAAAAGATAAATACGTCCCTTCCAGTGCTTAACAATCTCGGGATTTACAGAAAGAGTAGTAAACATATCTATACGGCAGTCCCGTATTAGCCTTTCCCTGTTCCAGAATCCCGCATCTGTGGTAAAAACTGCATCGGGGGTTACTCCATGGCTCAGTAAAAATGAAACTGAAGGGAGAAGAGAGATAACCGGTATTTTGCCGTTAAGCTCCTTTAAAATATCAATATCCCTTTCAACACCCGGACCTGAGGCGACAAGCAACACCGGGCCTTTGAATTTATGCATAAGTTCATGAGTGGTAAGATAGTTTTCATTAATCCTCTCAATATTCCTTAAAACATTTTTTTGCCATAAATTCAGAAACACCCTGGAAGTTGTGTTTGAAGCTATCATTCCACGTCTTACATTAAGAATGGCATCTTCAACTTCTCTATAGTAATCAAGATTAAATCTGTACGAAACGGGATGTTTGATAATAAAATAATTTTCAACTCCTGAATCCCAGAGGGAATCAACAATAACTCTAACCGGGCTTTCTATAAAAATAGTTTCTATTTTCTTGAATATTTCCGGTTTAATAAAGTATAGAGAAGCAGCAAATATAACTGGATCTTTTTCAATTAAGATTGCCTTAAATCTGCTCTTTTCAAGTAGGCTGTTTATATGGTATCCCAGGCCTGTCCCAAGAAAAATAAGACCTGTAATACGGCCTGTATTTTTACTATTTAAATTATTGATTATCTTTTCTGTTATCCTTAAGGGGTTTATCCTGGATTCTACATACTGGCCCTTGTATCTGAAGGTGAAGAGTTCATCTCTAACATGCTCTAATTTAATTTCCGGGACAAGTCTTAAAACCCTTGAATAAAGCTCGCTGTCCTTATCCTTCAGTAAACCTAAGTTTCTGTTTAATATATTTGATCTACTCACCTACCACGTTCCTGAAAATATCTCCCCTCAATTGACACTTCATTCCACTAAAATATAGCCCTTATATCCTTCATTCCTTTTAAATTATCAGGGTATGAATAGATTTTAATCTCTGTTTCAATTTCATTAAGGCTCTTTACACCGTTTTTTACGTCACCAATAACATCTGTAACCCACGCCTTCAGGGATTCAGGTTCAGTAGCATTCTGGCGGAACATCGCAACTATACTAAATGGTGATGGGTACCAGAAATTCACCCCGGTATTGGCATACTTCTGCACTTCATCCCTTATTCTGTTGTAATAGGTTAAATACCTGTTAAAGCCAACCTTGTCTATAACTTTCTCGGCGTTTTTGATCTCTACAACAAGGAAGAAGAGCTTTTTCTTTGACCTGGAAGCAGCCTTTAATTCTCCGCTCAATCTTGGATAGATAGTATCTATAACATCCCTGACCTGTAACAGTCGGTAAATTAAAACAGGAGATAATATATAGGAGATATAGGCAAGTTTATCGGATAGACCCTTAGGTATCTTCTTTATCTTTTCTTTAAGCCTGTGAATTACAATAGCACCCCATGATTCATTACCAAAAACAACCGGGACAATAAGAGTGGTATTTGCCTTTTTAGCATCTTCTCCGACCATACCAAAACTCGAAGGCGGAACTCCATCAAGAATCTTTGGCCTTTTATCCTTTAGAACAGTTCTTAATTTCGACCCAACCTTTCTAACCGAGTACCCGACTCTGGTTTCTTCTGAGGTTCCATAGATAGCTATAACCCTGCTGATCTCATCTTTGATAAGAACGAGGGATGCCATTTCTACTGACAATGAACTGCACAAACGCTGAAACTCTTTTTCAACTCTACCCGTTTCCAACACGGAAGTTTTCCCCATAGAATTGATCAGCTCTGTAATATCCGACAACCTTGCCTGGAGTTCCTCTACCTCTACCAATCTGCTTTGAAGAATATCCAGTGACAGCTTTGTACCGTAGAGTATTGATATAAACTTTAAAAGTTTCTTTGAAGGCCTTCTATTTTCATCTATTCTACAAACCAGGATAAATCCATAGTGCACACCAGACACAATCAAAGGGATAAACAACCACGGTCTAACATCCTCCTCTCCCCTAAGAAGAAGAAACAAACTCTGAGCCTTTTTATCCTTTGAAAACAGGGGGCCTTTACTACCTGCCAGTGCTGTTAATGTATCTTCAGATTTCTTTAATTTAATATTTAATATTTTAAGTTTTTTATTCACTTTATCGGGGAACAAAAGGTACCTTTTGAAAAATCCGTTTTTAACTGTATAAATAGCTGAAAATTCCCCTCCCGTTGCCATCATCAGTATATTTAAGATTACACGGCTAAACTCCTCAAATCCCTTTTCCAAGATAATCTCTTCCGCCAGATTATCTGCTTCAACCACATTATCAGACATTAAAGACTTTTTCAGCAAAGAAACATAGTCCTTTTCTTCCTTTTTCTTTGCCTTTTTCTCTCTTTTAAAGGCTGACGGTGAAGTCTTCTTTTTCTTTGCCTTTACCGATGGTCTTTTTTCTCTCTTGCTCTCTTTTAACACCTGCCTCTCTCTCTCAGTTTCTTTTATAGTTTCTTTCTCTAAAACTTCTTCACCAACGGCAGCTTTTTCTAATATCATAGATTCTGCAGCTTCCGGAATTTCTTCAGAAGAAGGTTCTTTTTCTTGAATGCTCTCTATCTCCTTTTCTATAAGATCAGCGCCTGAAAATATCTCTTCTGAGAATATCTCATCTCCCATACTTTCCTGGGCAAGTTCCACCTTTTCTACCTCTACTTCCGATGTTTCAACCTCTCCAGCCACAAGGGTTTCAGCCTTCTCTAAAAGTCCGCCACCACCTGCTACTCTTTCTTCTATTTCCTCAGCTTCTGCGGTCTCTTTCTCAGCAGGAGGTGCCATACTTCCTTCCCCTTCTTCAGGCTTCTCTTCTACTATCATCTCTGCCTTTTCTAAAAGTCCTCCTCCGGTTTTTTTACTGGCAATCATACTTTCAGCTTTACTCAAAAGCCCTTCATTCTTTTTTTCTTCTTCCCCATCATTTCTCTCATTATTCTCTCCGGTCAAGCTATCTGTATGATTATTTTTTGATTCGATACTAAAGTCATCATTCTCATCTGTCTTTCTATCTGTAAATCCGCTGGCCTTCTCTAAAAGTCCCATATCAACTCCTTAACTTAATTTTCTAAAATGATTATCGGTGAATTTATTTCTTTTTAAATCATTATAAAACCAAAACAGATTATATCGACTGCCATTTAATTATAAAATAATACTAAGCTGATAGAGATACAAAAATGTAGCAAATAATCCTAATTCCTACATTTTAGTAGTATAGCATATCTCAAACATAACGGCAAAGTCGCTTGTAACTCATATAATATTAAGTATTTACACAATCAATAGTTCTTGGCATTCATTTTGCTATTTAAAAATAAAAACGGGGGATTTTCTTATGAAAAAAAGAATCCTGTTTCTAATCTCTACAACAGCGTTTACATTTTCATCCACGACCCTTTTTGCGGCAACTACGCAAGAGCTTAAAATCTCCCTTGATGTCCTATGGATGCTAATATCTGCAATACTCGTTTTCTTCATGCAGGCAGGCTTTGCGATGGTGGAAACCGGCTTTACGAGAGCTAAAAACGCCAGCAACATCATAATGAAAAACATAATGGATTTTGCAATTGGTTCCCTGACCTTCTGGCTTGTTGGATTTGGTTTGATGTACGGAAAGGATTTAAAAGGGATTATGGGATTTTCAAACTTTTTTCTGAGTCAGGCCAATCCTTTAACCTCCAATGGAATCAGACTATTTTCATTCTGGCTATTTCAAACGGTATTTGCAGCAACAGCGGCAACCATTGTTTCCGGAGCAGTTGCGGAGAGGCTCAGGTTCTCGGCCTACATAATATACAGTATAGTCATTACCGGTTTTATATACCCGATAACGGGACACTGGATATGGGGAGGTGGATGGCTCAACAGGCTTGGTATGATAGATTTTGCAGGTTCATCAGTTGTGCACTCTGTAGGAGGATGGGCAGCACTAATTGGCGCAAGCCTACTTGGTCCCAGAACAGGCAAATATATCACAGTTAATAATAAAACATATGTAAAGGCAATACCCGGCCATAATCTCCCCCTTGCGGCTCTTGGAGTATTCATTTTATGGTTTGGATGGTTTGGCTTTAATGCAGGAAGCACATTATCTGGAAGAAGCCCGGGCATAGCTCTGATTGCAGTAACAACAAATCTGGCAGCCTCATCCGGTGCAATTAGCTCAATGATCTATACATGGCTAAGATACGGAAAACCGGACCCAACCATGACTCTCAACGGTGCTATAGCCGGCCTTGTTGCAATCACGGCAGGCTGCGCCCTTGTATCACCTATATCTTCAATTGCAATAGGCTTTATTGCCGGAATTATAGTGGTAATATCAATAGGATTTTTTGACAGGGTACTTCACATTGATGACCCAGTGGGAGCAATTTCCGTACACGGTGTATGCGGTGCTTTCGGTACCATTGCCGTCGCCATCTTCGCACAGTCAAAGTATGCTGCACTCTCCGGATTTAACGAAATTAACGGTGTCATTTTTGGAGGTTCTTTCAGATTTCTTTTAATTCAGGCAATTGGAGTACTTTCAACATTTCTATGGGCTGTGATATCCAGCTCTGTTTTATTCATCCTTATAAAAATTACAGTAGGTTTGAGGGTTAACATAGATGAAGAAATAAGGGGATTGGATATAGACGAACATGGAGTAGAGTCATACAGCGGATTTCAAATCTTTATCACACAATAATACTCTGGAGGCCATCATGAAATTAATAATAGCTTACATTCAACCCCATAGACTAAACTATGTAAAGAGAGAGCTTTACAAAGAAGAGATTTTTAAAATCTCCGTAACAAATGCACTGGGTTGCGGCCAGCAGAGAGGTTTTCAGGAATCCTATAGAGGAGTGGAGATTGAGGTAAATCTTTTAAGAAAGGTAAGACTTGAGATTGCTATAAATGAAAACTTCGTTGAAAAAGCCGTAAATGCAATAATTAGAGGCGCAAGAACAGGAAATATTGGGGACGGGAAAATCTTTATAACAGAGCTTGCGGAATGCATCAGGATAAGAAACGGCGACAGGGGTAGTGTTGCAATAGGTTAAAAAAAATTAAAAAATTATTGATAGTTCTGTCGATCGATTCTATGTTTATATATAAAGCTACCCTGTATTCACTATTCTATGCAAAAGGATCAATGTATGAAAGAATCAGAAAGAAAGCAACTTGAGAAAACTATAAAAGACCTTAAATTAGAAAGAGATTCTCTGCCTGAAACTCAGGCAGAGAATAAAGAACGAATAGACACTCTAATAAAAGACATCAGGTACCACATAGACCATCCAGAAGATGTTGATCACGCTAAAAGGTTAAAAAATAATTTGCCCGATTTAATAAAAATTTTCGAGATAAAACATCCAGTTATTACTGATATTATAAATAAAGTGTCCCTAATCCTCAGCAACATGGGTATTTAATAGATTACTATCTCTTAACCGCAATCAAAATAGGACATGGAGTATGTGTTAACACCTTGTGAGTAACATTCCCGAGTATCCATCTTCTGGAACCTGATTTCCCGTGAGTGGTCATAATAATCAACTCAACATTTTCCTTTTCTGCAATCTCCAAAATCTTTGCAGCGGGTTCATTGCTTGTCTCTACCATACCATCAATAGGATATCCCTCGCTCTTAAGCTTTTCAACAGTATCTTTAATGTACTTATTAACGCTTTCCTTAAGTTTCTCCTCAGTCTGCTTTGCCATTTCGGCTCCTATATAATCCCTTACATCTATAATTAAAGGAACAAACACCCTGAGTATAATAACTCTCTCAAAATTGCCAGGCGAACCTATCTTTTTTAACTGTTCAAGTGCATATTCGGCATTCTCCGATCCATCAAGAGGTATTAAAATATTCTTGTACATTATCTTCCTCCCCTATCTTTATTCTATATTTAAAATTTAATACCACCATACAACATTACAATATTAAAAAGCAGGTAATTTCCATCATTATACAAAAAAATACTCAGGCTCTTAGTACAAGCCTGAGTATTTTTATTTTTATCATCATTATACCTATTTTTTAACCCTTGAAATATTTTGTCGGCAACCATGTTGCAAGTTCGGGGAATATCATAACGACTCCAAGTCCAACAACCAGGAGGATTACAAACGGAATAACTGACCTGTATATATCCCCGAGAGTTATTTCCTTTGGAGCCATTGCCTTCATTAAGAACAGGTTGTAACCAAACGGTGGAGTCAGGTAAGCAATCTGACAGGTAATGGTATAAAGAATGCCATACCAGACGGTATCAAAACCGAGCTCGATAACAAGCGGAACGTAAAGAGGTGCCACAAGAATAAGCATTGCTGTATCGTCGAGGAATGTACCAAGAAAGATAAATGAAAGCTGCATCATCAAGAGTATTCCCCATCTTCCAAAACCCCATCCCAGGAATAACTTCTTAATTGCATGAACCGCACCGAGGCCGTCGAATATAGCACCGAATCCGAGTGCTGCAAGAATTACCCACATGAACATAGCGCTAACGCTAAGCGTCTCTCTCAACACCTGTATAAAGCCTTTCCAGGTAAGCCTTCTGTTTACAAGAGCTGCAAGTGTTGTAACAAATGCACCAACGGCTGAACTTTCGACAAGGCTCGTTACACCCATGAAGAATAAACCTGACATCATGAAAATGATGATTATTGGAAGAATAGAAGCTGATAGAAGTTTAAACTTCTCTTTCCATGGTATGTTTCTCTCTTCAGGTGGTAA
>JALXDB010000170.1 GCA_026990615.1 Spirochaetota bacterium | reverse complement strand
GCGGGCTTTTCAAATATTTTATAATAAATTAATGACTTTTTATTGATTATAACCTTTTATGAATTGGTGTTATGTTCATAATTTCTGTGCTTAATTAAAGCAAATTAATACCTTTTTTACTGGCCATAATTTCATATAGGTCAGTGTTAGGTTCCCTGGTTAATGTCTTTTTATAACGGGGTTTTACGTTCTGCTTTTTTATTTTGCATAGAGCATATTGGCTGTTTATCAGTTATAAGTCATGCTTTTAAACTGCTTCATTTTGTACAAAGATCTCCAAATTATGCTAAATTTTCCCGTGATTTTCCCTTGCGTTGAGTATGCTGGCAATTTATCCGCTTGTATTTATAGTTCCTGCCGAAAAATAGTCCGACCGTATCTCTATTTAATCTGATGGAATGTAATGGGGCTAATTTTTAACCGGTTCAAAGGCCAATTTTTGTACTCGAGGGCTATCCAGAGGAATACTGTTTTATATCAATCTGGCCCTGTGGAATTAACCATTTTTATTCTATCCGGGTATTCTTTTGCGATGGTTTTTAGACCTATAATCATTGTGGTTAGTATAGTTTGGATTCTTTCATCCTTTAAATCGGTTACATCAATATACAAATACCCGGTTTTTATCTTATATTCTATACCCACTCTATTGTAGAATAAAATACCCGAGAGGGCGGTTTGAGAAATCCCGGAAACCGCAGCACACAGAATATCCTTCCCCTTTAGTCCTCCGGCATGGCCGCTTATCTCTGCACTCTTTATCTTTTCTCCGTAATTTTTAATTTTGACCTCGATCAAACGCTATTTCCTTGAACTTTTGTAATTATTAAAATAATATATTTAAAACAAGTTAAAATTGGAAGTACGATATAGATGCTTTCCGACTATAAAGTATTTGTGATAGCTATTTTTGCAGTAAGTTATCTCGGAATTATAATTTTTACCCGTAAAAAAAGCTATTTTGCAGGACTCGGTGCCCTGGGCATTTTAATTTTATCCATTGTGGCCCCGGAGTCTTTAGCCTCGGGTGGTAAAAGAATTGACTCCCTCTTCTTCCTTTTAAAATCGATTAACTGGAATGTTCTCGGCATTTTTGTGGGTACATTAATAATTGCTGAAGCCTTTATAGAATCAAAGGTTCCCGCCCTGATAGCTCACTTTCTTGTTTCAAAGTCCAAAAATGTGGGAGTAGCAATTCTATATATATGCATCATGGCAAGTTTTATATCGGCCTTTGTTGAAAACGTGGCCACAGTTCTTATTGTAGCTCCAATTGCACTGGAGATAGCTGACAGGCAGAAGATCTCGCCTGTCCCGTTTCTCATAGGAATAGCCGTTTCATCTAACCTTCAGGGGACAGCAACTCTGATAGGTGACCCTCCGAGTATGATTCTGGCCGGTTATATGAAGATTACTTTCAATCAGTTTTTTGCACTAAATGGCAGGCCGGGAATATTTTTTGCCGTACAGATCGGTGCCGTTGCATCGTTTTTTGTGCTTTACCTTTTCTATAGAAGGTATAAAAACCCTGTATACGAGAGTGAAAGGGATAGGATTACAAGCTGGTTTCCGACATATTTAATAGTGGCGATGATTTTTCTGCTTGCAGTTTCCTCCATTATTGACCCCAATTTTTCATATTTAAGCGGCGCTATTTCAATGTTTCTGGGTATTATCGCTTCGATATGGTTTATAAGGAAGGCAGGAATAGACAAAACAGAGTTAATCAAAAAAATGGACTTTGATACTCTTCTGTTTCTTGCATCAATCTTTGTACTCGTTGGAGGCTTGAGAAGTGCTGGCGTAATGGAGGATATAGCAGCATTTACTGTGAATAAACTCGGCAGTAACATCTTTATTATATATACTGTTACAGTATGGGGTTCGGTGCTGATATCGGCCTTTGTGGACAATGTGCCGTATATTACGGCCATGATTCCGGCTGTGGTGCTGGTTGCGGATAGACTTTCGATTTCTCCCTATCTTCTTGTTTTTGGATTGCTGATTGGGTCGTGCCTTGGTGGAAATATAACCCATGTCGGAGCATCAGCCAATGTTGTATCGGTGGCAATACTTAAAAGGAGAGGCTACTATGTAGGTTTAAAACAGTTTTCTAAAATAGGCCTTCCTTTCACCCTGGCAGCTACGCTAACATCCTATGTATTTGTCTGGTTCGTCTGGAGATAAAAAGGCGGGTATCCCTGTCGGATTTGTCTCTGCCACCGTTTTTTTATTATAATTCATGTTGTTGGATTAATAATTTTTGGAGGAAAGTTATGGGTGACATTGATGATAAAGATAGACGGATAAGGGAGCTTGAGGAGGAGCTCGCAAGACTTAAAGGGCAGATTGTTGTAACGGAGGATGAGTATATGGGGAGGCCTGTACTGAGGTTTAGCGGTGCTTTTAAACCCTTTACCCTCGGTTTAACCAAATGCCGTATCATATTAAAATCGATAGACAAAATTAAAGAATTCGTTGAAAAGTACGATGAAAAGTAGTTTTTATGTTTAGAAATCTTGATAAAATTTGAAAATTTTCTTAATATTAGATATCATTTTCTGTGTGTTTTAAGATTGATTCCCGGTTGTACTCTTTCGTATGTGCTGTATTTATAATGGCGAGAGGGGAAAGATTCTGTTGCTGACTATGGAACCAGCAGAAACAGTCAGATTAGATTTGTTTTTAAAATATGTAATAGGGTGAAATTCGAGTTTTTAAATATGTAATGTATAACAAATTACATGCTAATTTTTATAGTATTAAAGATATAAAATTATGTATTTTTCAAGTTGAAATTGAAAACTCGACATTTGTCCTAATAAAAATAATGTATTTACTTATAACAGATTCGTATGATTCAAGTTTTTATTAAATAAGAATAAGCCCTATAAAACCAGACTATAAGCACATTTGGGTAAAGAAGAAACTCATAAATTTATTTGAGATATCAGTTCTTTAACAGCTATTTGTGTTAGTTCTTTATATAGTTTGGAATTTGCTACAATTTAGATTAAGGAGCCGGTAAATGGGACTTTTTACCTTTAAGGGAGGTGTTCACCCGCCCTACCAGAAAGAATTGTCGAGTGGCCGTGCTATAAAGACCGCACCGTTGCCGAAGCAGTTAATAGTGCCACTATCCCAGCATATTGGAGCACCTTGTAATCCTACAGTATCGGTTGGAGAAACAGTCAAAGAAGGTCAGGTAATTGGCAAATCTGATGCGTTTGTTTCTGCTCCGATTCATTCTCCGGTTTCAGGAAAAATTAAGAAGATTGAACCAGTTCTGCATCCCCTCGGAAAAAAGGTAATGTCCGTAATAATTGATGCCCAGGAAGATGAGGAAAAAGCGTATCTTGAACCTCTCGGAGATGATCCTGAAAAGCTTGATGGCAAAGCGATTTTAGAAAGGGTCAGAGATGCTGGAATAGTGGGGCTCGGTGGTGCAACATTCCCCACCCATGTGAAATTTTCACCCCCCAAGGATAAGAAAATAGATACTCTGATATTAAATGGCTGTGAATGTGAGCCCTATTTGACCGCAGACCACCGTTTAATGCTTGAGAGAACGACTGATATTATACTCGGGGCCAGGATGATAGCCAGGATTCTGAATGTTGACAGGATTATTATAGCCATTGAAGACAATAAACCGGATGCAATTGAAAAGGTCAGGGGTGAAGCATCAAAATACGGTATAGAGGTTGCGGTTACCCATACCAAGTATCCGCAGGGTGCAGAGAAGATGCTTATTAAAGCAGTTATCGACAGGGAAGTTCCGAGCGGAGGGCTCCCGATGGATGTTGGTACTGTGGTTTCCAATGTGGGCACCGCTGTGGCTGTATGTGAGGCGGTAAGGGATGGAAAACCCCTTATAGAGAGGGTTGTAACTGTTACAGGAAATGGGGTAAAAGAGCCGTCGAACTTCCTGGCCAGAATCGGTACTCCTATGGCGCATCTGGTTGAGCAGGCAGGCGGGACAACAGGTAAATTGGGAAAGATAATTATGGGAGGGCCGATGATGGGGCTTGCCCAGCCATCTCTTGATGTTCCTGTTATCAAAGGAACCTCTGGAATTCTCCTTCTTCAGATGGAAAACTACATGAAGGTGGATTACAGGGCTTGTATAAAATGTTCGTTCTGTGTTAGAGTCTGCCCTGTTCATCTGCTTCCATCAACATTGTCAATAATCGGTGAAGCACAGAAATGGGAGTTAGCTGAGAAATACGGTGTAAATGATTGTATTGAATGTGGAAGCTGTGCCTATGTTTGTCCTTCAAAAAGGCCGATTGTTCAGCTTATTAAAACTACAAAAGCAAAGTTAAGAGAGATTAAGGCAATGGAGAAAAAATAAATGGAAAAGGCAGAAATTATTGTATCGACTTCACCACATATTAAGAGCAGGGAAACGGTTCCCAGGATAATGTTGAGTGTTATTATCACACTCCTGCCCGCTGTGGCTTTCAGTGTTTACCTGTTTGGTATCTATGTACTGTTCATGTATCTTGTTTCTATAGCCACGTGCCTGGTGTCGGAGTATATAGTGGTTAAACTGAGGAAAAGACCCTTTACCTTAAATGATTTCAGTGCGGTCGTTACAGGAATACTCCTTGTTATGGTACTGCCGCCAAAGTTCCCCATGTACGGAGTTGTAATTGGGGCCTTTATTGCTATAGTGGTTGGCAAGCAGATTTTCGGCGGTATAGGGTACAATATCTTTAATCCTGCTCTTATTGGAAGGGCCTTTCTGGCAGCTGCTTATCCTGTTCATATAACATCATGGATCGCACCGAGAATAGGCAGTATAAGTGCAGTGACCGGTGCTACTCCACTGGCGGCGATGAAATTCAGCGGTGTAGAAACTTCTCTAAAGGCCCTGTTCCTGGGTACTGTAGGAGGGTCTGTCGGTGAAACAAGTGCATTGCTTCTTTTAATTGGGTCTATATATCTCTTTATCAAGAGGTATATTAAATGGCAGATACCGGTTTCTATATTTGTTACGGTTTTTGTTCTTGGAGAAATATTTCATTTGATTAACCCTGTAAAGTATCCAGGACCCATTTTTCACCTTTTAAGCGGCGGGCTTATGATTGGTGCTCTGTATATGGCAACTGATATGGTTACAAGTCCTCTTACTGGTAAAGGTTGTGTTATCTTTGGAGCGGGTATAGGATTTCTGGTTGTTATAATAAGGCTGTTTGGAGGACTACCCGAGGGAGTGATGTATTCAATTCTTTTTATGAATGCTTTTGTCCCTTTGATAAACAGGGTAACCAGGCCCAGGATTTTTGGTACGGAGGCTGCCCATGCAAAATAGAGCTAAGATGATAATAATACTAACACTTTTTGCCCTTGTATCGGGTTTGGTGTTGTCGGTTGTGTATCTGTTCAGCAATCCATTTATCCAGAAGAATATGCTTGCAGAACAAAAAAAGGCGATATTTGCCGTTGTACCTAATGCAAATAGCTACGAGGAAAAAGAAAAGAATGGTCTTAAATATTTTGAATGCAAGGATTCTTCCGGTAATGTGGTGGGGTATGCGCTTCCGGCCAAGGGAAATGGTTATCAGGGGGAGATAAAACTGATGATAGGGCTGTCTCCCGATTTAAAAACCATAACGGGCCTTGAAGTCCTGGAGCAGGTTGAAACACCCGGTCTTGGCGGCAGAATATCCGAAGAAAGTTTTTTAAACCAGTTTAAGGGTATAAAGGATGAGCCGCAGGTAGAGTATGTAAAGAATAAGAAACCAGAAAAACCAAACCAGATAAAGGCAATCACCGGGGCTACAATATCGTCGAGATCTGTGGTTGCTATAATAAACAAGTTTATAAAGCAGTTTAAAGGAGAATAAATCCATATCAATCAAGATTTGAGGGTATTAAAATGGCAGATGACAGAAGAAGATCAGCTTATGAGCTGCTTAAGGGTTTCTGGACAGAAAACCCCATACTGGTGATGGTACTCGGAATGTGCCCAACGCTTGCAGTAACAACGTCAGCAATTAACGGCCTGACAATGGGGCTCGCAGTTGTATTTGTTCTAACTGCATCGAGCGTGATTATATCCCTGGTGAGAAATATCATTCCAAAAGAGGTTAGAATACCCACATTCATAGTTATAATTGCCACGTTTGTAACAATGGTGGATCTGTTTTTAAAGGCATTCTTCCTGGATTTAAGCAAAGCTCTCGGGCCTTTTATTCCTCTGATAGTTGTTAACTGTATAATTCTTGGAAGGGCAGAGGCTTTTGCTTCTAAAAACAATGTTTGGCTTTCTTTTCTTGATGCTCTGGGTGTAAGCCTTGGCTTTACAGTTACTCTGATCTTTTTGGGTGGTGTTCGTGAAATTCTGGGTATGAGAACCTTTTTTGGGATGAAGGTTCTGGGTAAAGGATTTGAACCCATGATAATTATGCTGTTACCACCGGGGGCATTTCTGACACTCGGATTTATGCTCGGGGCAAAAAATCTAATAGATAGAAAACTTAAAGAGAAAAGAGGAGGGAAGGTAGGTCATTAAAATATTTACCGGTGTACCTGAAGCGCTCCTGTGCTGGTATTCTGTGAACCGGCAGGGAGAATAAGAAAATATTGTTAGATGAAGATACTATAAACGGGGAGGCCACAAGGTGGATGTAATCCTAATTTTTATTTCCGCGGTTTTAGTAAATAATTTTGTTCTTTCATATTTTTTGGGAATATGCCCTTTTATAGGAGTTTCCAGCAAAATAGAATCAGCCATAAGTATGGGTTTTGCGGTCACCTTTGTCCTGACACTTTCAGCCGCTATAACGTGGTTAATAAATCACTATATCCTGATAGCTCTTAAT
>JALXDB010000169.1 GCA_026990615.1 Spirochaetota bacterium | reverse complement strand
AAGATATTCAAATTTTCCTTTTTGATAAAATGCAATGGTAAACCCCCTGTATGCAAACAGCATATAGAGGAAAATTATGAAAAGAGCTCCAATATAACCCATTTCTTCTGCTATAATTGAGTAGATAAAATCAGTATGTGGTATTGGAAGATACTTCAACTTTTGAATGCTTCTGCCAAGCCCCCTTCCAACAAGTCCTCCATATGCGAAAGCCTTGAAAGATTGAATAATCTGATATCCCTTGTCTGTTGGATCCGACCACGGATTTAAAAATCCGATTATTCTTTCCTTCCTATACCCCTTACCATTTATCATCAAAAGCAGAGCCGGTACAGATACCAGAACAAGAGAGATTATTGAAACCGTTCTTACCCCTGCTATGTAAAACATCAAAATTGCAACAAAAAACAAAACAAAAGCGGTTGAGAAATCTGGTTCAAGGAAAACAAGCATTGCAATGATAGAAACCACAATGAATGGAGGCAAAAAACCCCTGTAAAAATCCCTTATCCTGTCGCCCTTTTTTGCCAGCACCGATGCCAGGTAAAAGATAACTATGAGTTTTGCCAGTTCCGAGGGTTGAAACCCAAACCCGCCAATTCTGTACCACCTTCTGGACCTATGGACAATTCCGATATGCATCATGGGAGGAATGAGAAGCCCGACAAGGAGCATGATAATCCCCCATACAAGAATCTTCTGGTATTTTACAAAAAAAGTGTAATCATTAAAAATGAAAAAAAGAAAGGCAATTAGAGAGATAACCGTCCAGAGTATCTGTCTTTTCAAGAAGTAATAATTGTCATTCAGCTTCATCCCTTCGTTTATACTTGCGCTGAAAACCATAATTATCCCAAACCCGTAAAAGATAAGAATTACAGCAAATAGAATATAATCAATGTCGAGAATAGATGTTCTTGCAGATATTCTAGATTCGTAACTTCCATCTATATTCCTTACAGGATAAAGCTCATCCATATCCCTTTAAATCTCCATTACTGTATCTTTAAAGTACTCATAGCTATCATTGCTAATATCGCTCCTATAATCCAGAACCTTACAATTATTTTAGACTCGCTCCATCCCTTCAACTCAAAATGATGGTGCAGGGGGGACATTAAAAAAACACGCTTCGAAAACAGCTTGTAAGAAACAACCTGTATAATAACCGATAGGGCTTCCATTACAAATACTCCTCCTGTGATTATCAGGAGGACCTCCTTTTTAACAAGGAGAGAAATTACTCCAAGGCTTCCCCCGAGAGAGAGGGAACCTGTATCTCCCATAAATATCTCAGCCGGATGGCTGTTGTACCATAAAAAGCCTATTCCTGCACCCAGAACACTCATACAGAATACAGTAAGTTCTGCACTGTCAGGGATATAAGGAATCTTCAGGTAATTTGCAATTTCCACATGTCCCGATAGATAGCTCAGGGCCGCATAGGTTGCGACAACGATTATCATTAAACCTATTGCAAGTCCATCAAGCCCATCGGTGAGATTTACTGCATTTGATGTACCTATTAAAATTAAAATACCAAATGGAATATAAAAGTATGAAAGATCCGCAACCGGATGATTAATAAAGGGAATATAGAGCAGAGTTGTCTGCTCGTTTCTTTCGGGCCCGAAAAATATATAGAGAACAACCGCTGTAGATATTATGAGCTGGGTTAAGATTTTAAATCTTGCATGAAGCCCCTTGGAACTCTTTTTAATAAACTTGAGATAATCGTCCAGAAAACCGACAACACCAAAGAAGAACGTGGATACAGATATCAGAATTGTATACCTGTTTGACAGATTCCCCCATAAAACTATCGATGTAAGAATTGATAGAAGAATCAGTATACCGCCCATAGATGGAGTACCAATCTTCTTTTCATGGGAAGACGGCGTGTACTCCCTCACTGTACTGCCCGTCCCGATTGACCTCAATTTTCTTATAATCGGCGGACCGAAAATAAAACATATTAAAATTGCTGTAACCGTTGCGTAGACAGACCTAAAGGTGATATATCTGAAAACATTAAAGGCAAAAAATTTGTCACGCAACGGATACAAGAGATAGTAAAACAAGTTCCCCTCCCGGTTACTATTCCCAGTATCTATATCTTTTCAATTAAATTTATCAATCTCTCAAGCCCCATAATTCGAGAGCCCTTAATCAGTACAAGGTCTCCTTCACTCACCTTTTCCTTCAATGCAATTGAAAGGTGTTCGAGGCTGTCAAAATGCTCAGTATTTTTAAAGCCAAGTTTATTAAGTTCACTGTTTGTGTACCGAGTTTCCGACCCCACGGTGTAAAAGTAGTCTATCCTGCTGTTTGCTACCCATTCGGCTACCTTTCTGTGATAGTATTCGGACCATTCTCCAAGCTCTGCCATATCGCCGAATACAAAATACCTTCTGCCGGCAAAATCAATATCGTTTAAATAGTTTATCGATGCTTCAACAGAAATTGGATTTGCATTGTAGCTTTCATCTACAATAACAAATCCACCTATCCTGTGTATGCTGCCCCGACCCGGAGCAGGTACAAACGATTCAAGACCCTTTGCAATCTCTTCGTGTGTCAGCCCGAAGACCAGCCCCACCTTTATAGCAGCGGACGCATTTACAACATTATGTCTTCCAGGAAGCTTAATCTCAATATCAATATTTTTATAATTAACAAGGCTCTTTTCAATATTCAGCCTCTTTATCTTCAGCTCATCAATGGCCGATAATCCAAAAGCCTCAACTTTTGCTTTCAGGCCCGAGCTTAAAAAATCAAAGTATTCATTATCCCTGTTTAAAAAAGCTATTCCATTTTTGGGCAAACAGTTCAACAATTCTTTTTTTTCTTTTGCAATACTCTCCACCGAACCAAAAAATCCTATGTGAGCAGGTCCGATGTTTGTTATAAGCCCAAAACCGGGTTCAACTATTTTTGACAGAAAACCGATCTCGCCGGGATGATTTGTTCCCATCTCCTGAACATAGAAATCATATCCTTCTTCAACTTCAAATGCAGTTTTAGAAACACCGACTATATTGTTGTAGCTTTTTTTGCTGGAAACCACCGAATATTTCTGCGATAGAACGCTCTGAATCAACCCCCTTGTTGTGGTCTTTCCGCTTGAACCTGTCAGGCCAAACTTTTTTAATCTTTTAAAGCCCCTTAAATAGTTTCTGGCAACCAGGCCCAGCGCTCTATAGGTATCCTCCACACCAATGAATAAAACATTTTTACCTCTTGAAAGGGGTATTGTATCTATACTTTGAACATTAAAGACTACAGCTTCTACCCCTTTGCTCAAGGCATCCTTTACAAAGTTGTGACCGTCAAAGTTATCCCCTTTCAGAGCAAAGAAAACTACCCCCTTTTTCCCATCTTCGATGACCCGTGTATCGGTCGACACACTTTTAACAACGAATCTTTCAAAGAGCTTTTTATCGTTGAGAAAATCTATGTGAATATCTTTAAATAGTTCCTCGATAGACTTTGCAACCATATTTCTAACATTTTGTTTTCATTTTTATAAAACATCTCGTTTACAAAACATCTTGGCTGTTTAATAGATGATAAGATTTATATCTTCCGGCTTTACCGGTACCATCATAAGATTCTTCTCAGCTATAGCCGCTATTCTGGACATAGATTTTAATGATGAAACCCTGATATTCAGGAGGTATATATCCCTCTCCAGTCTATTCCTCTCTGCTATCAACTCCTTTATCCGCCTGTTGTAAAGATAAACCTGAATATTCTGCCATGTAATACAGAATAAAACCGCAAAAATCACAGCAAAAAAGATCATCAGTTTAAACAACCTTCCCATTATTGGCCATCCACCTCCATGTTTATCAGGCTATTACCTTCTGAGAATTATTTCCTCCCTGCATCTGCGCCTGGGCATCGGACAATTTCTCGGCACATCTAAGTTTTGCACTTCTGGCCGAAGGATTTTCCGCACGTTCTCTTTCACCGGAAAATACAGGCTTTCTGGTTAATATCTTTACCTCTTTTTTCCTCCCGCATATACAAACAGGAAAATCCGGCGGACATACACAACCTTTGGCCTTTTCGCTGAACACGGATTTTACAACTCTATCTTCAAGGGAATGAAAGCTTATTACACAGATCCTTCCCTCGGGCTTTAAAACATCTATGGCATCTTTTATCGAGTTTTCAAGGATATCTATCTCATCGTTAACAAATATCCTTATGGCCTGAAAGGTTTTTGTAGCCGGATGTATCCTCTTAGGCCAGAATTTTTTAGGAATCGCCCTTTTTATTATATCGGACAATTCCTGCGAAGTGGTAATCGGTTTAGTTTTTCTATATTCCACAATGAACCTTGCAATTCTTGATGAAAACCTTTCTTCTCCATAGGCCCATATTATTTCAGATAATTTTTTTTCGTCAAAGGTATTGACCACATCCCGGGCTGTTAGCGAACCATCGGGGTCCAGTCTCATATCCAGAGGTTCGTCGCTCAAAAATGAAAATCCGCGTCCGCTCTCCTTTATGTGGTACATCGAAATACCCAGATCGAAGAAAATTTTGTTAACCGAACCTCCTGCAAGGCTCCCAGCAATATCTTTCACCTCTGAAAAATTTGCATTAACAGGGATAAATCTGTCTCCAAACTCTTTAAGTCTTTCTTCGGCTTTTTTAAGGATTTCCCTGTCCTTCTCTATCCCTATCAGGACTCCTTTTTTCAATCTCTTGAGGAACTCGTAGGCATGCCCTCCCTCACCGAGGGTGCAGTCAATAACCGTATCGTCTTCCTTAATATCCAGGTAATGCAGAACTTCATCCAACATTACTGGAATATGTGTAAACATTGAATTAGCCCTCACAGATTCAGATCTTCAATTTTTTCGCCGATGATGTCGAAAGACTTTTCATTTTCTTCTTTATACCTGTTCCAGTTTTGCTCGCTCCATATTTCTATTCGATTAATAGCGCCAAGGATAACAACATCTTTAACAATTCCCGCATACTCCCTCAAACTCTGGGGCAGGGCAATCCTTCCCTGTTTATCTGCAGCCTGCTCGACTGCAGGTGATATAAACATCCTTAAAAAGGACCTATCCTCCCTCTTTGTGAAAGAAAGCCTCTCATTTATCTTCTGAACTATCTTTTTCCATTCTTCAAGAGGGTAAACGAAAAGACACCGATCAAATCCCTTTGTGGTTACCCAGTACTCGGTCTCGCCTATCTTTGAGTATCTTAACTTTGCAGGAATCGCGATTCTTCCCTTTTCATCAAGTGTGTGTTTGAACTCACCCATGAACATTTTATTGCTTCCCGAACTCCAGTATTAACAGATAATCAGATTACCAATCCAGATCAACTATTGGGCAAATCAATTCAAAAAGAAAACACTGCTCCACATTTGTATAGAAGTATACCACAAAATGGGAAAATTCACCACATTTCCCCACAATCTTTTATTAATAATATACTTTTTTAAAATCTTGTCAATCGTTTTTATAATTTTTTCACAAACTTTTATGGATTTGTTTTAAGAATTGCTACAACATCAGGAAATAGCGGAGTGTATATTGCAAAGGTAATTCTGCTCATCAATAAAAATTTGGAATTATAGATATCTTAAACTTTTGAAATTTTAATGTGTAATTTATGGGATTAAATGGGCTTTTAAACCAGGCATTATAACAGACTGAATTATTTACATAGATATTCAATCTGTATAAAAATATCTAAATTTGTTAAGTTTTTATAAAATAAACTATTTCAGGAGAGCTGTTGAGGATGCCAGGTTGAAAAGCCAGATTAAAAGATATAAAAAGACCTCCTGTTTATAATCCAGAACAACAGTGAATAAACAGGAGGCATAGGATACACAGCAGTTAGAAATAAAATCCAGCATAAATGTATGGTACAAGGTATACTGTACCAACACCAGCGTAAAAACCGCTTTTCCATACATAATCTCCACCAATACCAATATATGGGATAATTAATACAACGGTTCCCCACTGCCAGTATGGATTAAAAGCATTTAATTTTACAGGTTTAAAATAATTCTTCGCAGAATAGCCGAGACCAAGATTTATCCCCCGCACCTTTATTATCTGTCCCTGATCATTGTACTTTACCCAACCAAATGTTGGCAAATCAAGGCCCAGAGTATGCTTCCACTCCATCTTTTGTGGTTCATCAGCAAAAGCTGATACCGCAAATCCGATGATAAACAACGACACCAGGACTGCAACAAGAATAAGTTTTTTCATGATTCCTCCTAAATTGAAATATTGGCTTTAACTTTAAACAATAACTGCAATAATGTCAATTAAAATATTATAAAAATTTACAAATTTATAAAATTTTCCTGTATTTTTGGTTGGATTTAAACTTTTACACTTTTTGGGCAAGGCTATACAAAAATTCTATTTAACTTATTCAAAAGGAGACCTGTGTATCACCATTTTCAATTCCACAAGGAATTTTTAAATGTTAATCAACATGTTAATTTTGCTAGCCATCATAATTATATAAGTTAACATTGTCTTTTAATTTTACAGCACATTTTCTACTAACACCATTAATGCCCGAATACCGGAGAAATGAAAAAATAATAAAATGGGTACATACATATTTAGTCAGGAAAAATAAAAATCCGAAGCTAAAATAGAAAACACGATCAGGTATAGTTGATAGAGATAATATCCCTTATTGACTTTAAAGATTCAAGGAGAATATACAGCTGTTCCTCATCTGATATTTTTATATTAAACCGCATCTGTGCAATGGATTTCTTGTTTACCTTAAGCTGCATTTCCAGTATATTGGCGTTCGCACCGGCGATGGCTGTTGTAATATCCATAAGCAGTCCAGAACGATCCCTTGCA
>JALXDB010000168.1 GCA_026990615.1 Spirochaetota bacterium | reverse complement strand
ATGTTAAATCAATATTAAAGCATAGGGAGTATCAATGAAAGAATTGCAAAGGCATCTATTATGTACAACATCCAGTGTATCTCTCTTGCCTTGCCGGTGAGCACCTTTATTATCGTGTATGATAGGAAGCCCCATATGATACCCTGGGTTATGCTGTATGTCAGGGGTACAAGTATGAGGGCTAAAAAAGCCGGGATGGCTTCATCCATCTTTTTCCAGTCAAGGTCGGTAACGGGCTTCATCATAAAAACACCTACAATGACCAGAACGGGAGCCGTTGCAACAGATGGAATAAAGGACAGTACTGGACTGAGGAACATGAAAGGTAGAAATAAAAGACCTGTTACAACAGCCGTAAGGCCTGTCCTTCCACCTTCTTCAACTCCCGCTGCACTCTCAATATAAGTTGTGCCCGAGGATGTTCCGAATAGTCCTGAGATTGTGGTAGAGGCAGCATCAACCAGAAGGGCTTTTCCCACGTTAACCGGCTGGCCGTCTTTGTCTATAAGGCCCGCAACCTGGGCCACTCCCAGGAAGGTTGAAATACTGTCAAACATATCTGTGAACAGTAATGCGAATATTGGGCCTATCATACCGAATTTAAGTGCTCCGATTATATCGAGTTTAAAAAATGTGTCTAGAGATGGAAGTGCAAATATCGCTTTGGGAGGCGTAACGATGGCCTCTTTAAGGGCACCAGTTGATGTACCAATCAGACTTACAATCAGAGCGATTACTGAGGTTGTTATAATACCAATAACAAGGTCCCCTCTGACCTTTTTTATAACGAGAATGGATGTAATAAACAGTCCAACAAGAAAGAGAATAACTTTCAGGGTTAATCCACCAAAACCCACTATTGTTGCCGGATTATGAACTATAAATCCCACTTCTTCGAATCCTATGAGTGTCAAGAACAACCCTATACCCGCAGCTATGGCGTATCTTATTGAGCTTGGAACCGCTTTAACTATGGTGATTCGGACTTTAAAGATTGATAGAATGAGGAATATAACTCCGGAGATAAATACAGCGCCCAGAGCTGTTTCCCATGGTACTTTCATGCCTAAAACCATCGTAAATGTAAAAAAAGCATTGATGCCCATTCCCGGCGCCAGCGCAAATGGGAGATTCGCATACAAACCCATGGCAATAGAACTAAAGGAACTCACGAGAACTGTTGCAAATAAAACCCCTGCAAAGGACATCCCTGTTTTGGAGAGTATAGAAGGGTTGACAACAATGATGTAGGCCATTGCAAGAAAGGTTGCCAGCCCGGCCAGTATCTCTCTACCGACAGTTGTTCCATGCTCTTTTAACTTAAATAGTTTTTCCACATCCACCTCCTGTTTAAAATTTTTATAATAATATTAAATTGGTGCAATTATTTCAAGATAATTAACGTTTTTCTTATCTTTTATGAAGAAAATGGGCCAGGCTCTGTTTTCTTATGAATGTGCCGTGTTTAGTTTTAAAAATTTTATGTTAAATAATTTGTATACGCAGCATCAGGATAAAATTATAAATAAGTTTGCTATTAAAATTGATAAAAACTGTGATTTATTCTTTTGAGTGAAGTGCGATTAAATAAAATTTAAGATTAAGCAATATAAATTCGTTAATGTATTGGTGAGTTTTAGATTTCTTGCCATTATTAATCTGATAATCATGGCTCAAAATGCCCATAGACTATAAACACCCTTTATTAGAGGGGGCTCAAATATATTTTGCAGCTATTGGTATTCTTCTCCCTATTCCAAAGGCCTTTGTCGTTACCTTTAGCCCCGGAGCTGCCTGTTTTCTTTTATACTCATTTTTGGCTATTGCTTTTGCAACCCATAAGACCGTTTCTCTATCAAATCCTTTACCTGTTATCTCTTCTATTGATAGTTTTTCCTCTATAAAATAGTGAAGAATTTCATCAAGAATCTCATACGGGGGTAGGGTGTCCTGATCTTTCTGATTGGGACGAAGTTCTGCAGATGGAGCCTTTTTAATTATTTCTTCCGGAATAATTTCACCGTTTCTATTGATGTAATCGGCCAGCCTGTAAACCATTGTTTTAGGGACATCTGAAATTACTGCAAGACCACCGCTCATATCTCCGTACAGGGTGCAGTATCCAACCGCCAGTTCGCTTTTATTCCCGGTGGAAAGAACAAGGTATCCGAATTTGTTAGATATAGCCATCAGTATATTGCCTCTTATCCTGGCCTGTATATTCTCTTCGGTTATATCCATTGGTCTATCTCGAAATATTGGAGACAGTGTATCGAGGTAGCTTTCATAAATTTTGGATATCGGAATAATTTCAAAGGGCACCTTCAGGTTCCCCGCAAGCTTTTTAGAATCCTCAATACTCCCCCTGCTTGAAAATGGTGAAGGCATGGATACACCGAGAACGTTATCCCTTCCAAGCGCTTCGGTTGCAAGGCAGAGTGTTACTGCCGAATCTATTCCACCGGACAATCCGACAACCGCCTTTTTAAATCCACATTTTCTGAGGTAGTCTCTTATTCCAAGAATTATAGCTCTATAAACGGACTCAATTTCATCCATCTCTATAAAATCTTTTGGGGTGACCGTGCTGAGAGTATCAAAAGTGTCCACTGCCTCTTCGAAGGAGGGCATTTCGAAAAGGATTTTCCCGGATTTATCTATCAACATGCTCCTCCCGTCGAATATAAGCTCGTCATTTCCTCCCACCTGGTTAACGTAGAGAAACTGAACGTTATGCCTCTTCGCCTGGTTGGAGAGGATCCTGTACCGCAGGTACTGTTTTTTTGTGTTAAATGGAGAAGCCGATATATTTATAAGTAAATCGGCGCCTTTATTTACCAGTATTTCTACAGGATCGATCGAGTATAGTTTTCTTCCCGGCCAGAAAATCGGGTCATTCCAGGCATCTTCGCAGATGTTGATTCCCAGGGTTCTGTCTTTGAACTTAAATGGCCTGATTTCAGATGCAGGGTCAAAATATCTCACCTCGTCAAAGACATCGTAGGTGGGTAGCAGGGATTTATGCTGAATAAATGCGATTTCACCATTCAGTATTAGTATTGCACTGTTGTGAAGTCCTTTCCCCAGAGGTCTTTCTGATCTTGTAGGAGCTCCGAACAGGATACCTGTTTCTCTATATTCTCCGGATAAAGATTTAATTTCCTCTATCCCCCTGTACACTCTGTCAATAAACCATCGGAATTCAAGTAGATCCCGGGGGGGATAAGCTGTAAGAAATAGTTCGGGAAAAACAATAAGGTCAGAGCGGTGTGTATCGGCTTTTTTAAGTGCCTTTTTCAATATTTCAATATTTCCTTTTATATCACCTACGGTTGGGTTAACCTGAGCAACTGTTATTTTCATGGGAGTCCCCTGTTTATTAATGTTTGGTTATCTATAATAGCAGGATTCAATGTTTTGTCAGGTCTATCTACATACTTTAGAGCCAATATTTTTATTCTGATTTTTAATGAGCCAATATTAGTATTACTATTAGAATCGATTCCTCCTAAAAATTACTCTATATTCATGGTGAATCCGTTTTCCTTCAACCAGTTCCTTTTGGCCCTGTAATCCGGAACGATAATGCCGACAAAATCCCAGAACTTTTTTGAATGATTCTTAATTTTTATATGAACGAGCTCGTGAATTATTACGTAATCAATAATATCTTTAGGGGCCATCGCGAGCCTCCAGGAAAAGTTCAGATTGTTTTTTACGCTGCATGAACCCCATCTTCTGCGCGCACTGGTGATTCTTATCTTTCCGGGAACAAGGCCTGTTTTCTTTGAAAAGAATTCAACCCGAGCATTTATATATTCTCTCAGGATATTTTTATACCAGTTTACAATGATGTCCTTTGCTTCCTTTTTGCTATTAGTGTAGAGGTTTATTGTTTTGTCTGTAATATTTACCCTGTTACCGGTTGAATCTATTATTCTAAGTTTATAGGTTCTTCCAAAAAGTTTAAATTTCTCACCATCGGTAAAGGTTTTCTGCGGGTATATATAGCCTTCTCTTTTTTGCACCAAAATTATTTTTCTTATTGTTTTAGAAATCCACTCCCTTTTTCGAAGTACAATCCTGTCTATTTCGCTTGATGGAAGGTGATAGGGTGCGCGGATGATCAGTTTTAAATCGGGAGTTATCTCTAAAGCTACGGTTTTTCTCCCCGATCTTATTATTCTTTCAATTTTAATGTTTTGCATTTGGTAGTTAGGATAATACCATATTTTCTTTTTTGTAAAGAAAATTACTAATGTTAAAGAAGAAAGCGGATATAGGAAACTGTACGAGCATGCAGGCAGCTACGCCGAGGATCGCATGCTCATTGAAAGATGTGAGAGCTACAACCATTGCCAGTGGAAGGTTTTTTGTTGCGTTTTCGTATATAATTGGAATTGTTGATTCATATGAGATTTTTGCTGTTCTGGCAGCAAAAAGTGCAATGAGAAATATTGACAGGTAGTAAATTGCGGCTGCAACCACACCCCATAGAATTATTATTGGGTAATTACTTATCATATCAGAGTTTAAGGCAATGGATATAAGTATTATAAAAAGCTCGATAATACCGGAAATTGTGGACAGTGCAACCCTGATCCCCCTTTTTGCCTCGTCTGGGACTCTCTTTTTAAGGAAAGTTTTGATTAATATGGCTATTATAAATGGGATAACAATTAGAATAATCATATTTTTTATTAGAAGAAGCATTGAAAAGATCTTTTCACCCTTAAATATGATGCTGAGACCGAATGGGAGTAAAAATATCCATAACAGGAATGTTAAGGATTGAATTATAAGGGTTAAAAGTATATCCGCCTCTAAAAACCCGGCCCATGCAGAGAGCATTGCATCCGGAGGGGCTGTCGACACCAGAATTATTCCTGTACTCAAGAAACTGAACTTCTTCGGTATTATCATCAATGTAATTTGGGCTATAAAAGGCGATATGAGGAACATCAATACTGCAATTCCAATTGGAAATAGATACTTCTTTATCTTTAAAATATTGGAAAGTTCAGTCGGAATTATCATTATAAGAATCATTATGAATAGAAAAGGCTCTGTGATTACAGAGAGCGACACTGCCCTTTCTGGATTAAACTTTCCAGAGAGATAGCCTACAAGCATTGAAAGAAATGCCCAGAGTAGGATGTACTTCCTGAAAACAAAGCTAAATTTTTTCATTATATGTTGATTTTATTGATAAAACTATCAAATTATAATACAGGAATAAAACGGTTATTACAAGAAAAAAACTTCCTGTTGACCTTTATAACTTATAATAATATTCTTATTTAAAAGGTTTTGGATAGAAAATGAACAAGATATCTATTCACGTTGCAATAAAAAATATCGATTCTGTGATAAAAAACAGGTGGCCACTTGTAAAAAGAACGGAAAGCATAGATGGAAGTTTTATCTCGTGCCTGTGGTATGAGGTTTCAAGCTTTGAAGAGTACAGGAAGGTAAAGTACCTGGAAGGCGAAATAGATACTAAAACGGTCTGGGTATTAAAAAATCCCTTAATTTTAAAGGAACTTTTAAAAGAAAATGGGATTCTATTAGCCCTTGGTTTAAAAGACCTGTCCATAATAAGCAGCTCTGAAGATCTGAACTTTCTCGTCAAAAAGTACAGACCTGGAATTTTCATTCTTCAGGATGAAGACTCTGTCACTGTTCCTACAGACAGAGACGATTGGGTAAGGTACTACGAAAGAGCATACGAGCTCATCGATGAACTCGGTCTGAACGATTCACATTTTGTATATTCTGATTTTGACAACCTAACGGATATGATAGATACGAGTATGAACATCCATGAAAGATTAGATGTTCCGCTTGTTGTACCATTTTTTAAGGGGAAAAATGAGGATGACAGTATAGTGGATAATTCCCTTGTAATGGGGAATATTTTCCATAGAGGGGCAGCCGATACGATACTTTTAGATTATACAGATATAGATGAGTTTGAATCGAAATACGAAAGCGATGTAAAGGTGGTAAAAACCATACTGGGCTCACTTGGGCTTGTGAAAACAGGCTATACAATTATATCGTGCCCCAAATGCGGCAGATGTCAGATGGACCTGCTCAAAATAAACGAAGAGGTCGATGGATACCTCCAGAAACTCGAAAAGGAGTATAACAGCAGGGGAGTCAACCTCGAGAGTATAGGGGGTATAACCGTTGCAGTTATGGGATGTAATGTTAACGGGCCGGGTGAGGCAAGAGGGGCTGATATTGGAATAGCCGGCGGTAAGGATGGATATGGCACAATTTTTAAGTACGGTGTTCCATTTAAAACCCTTCCGGAAGAAGAGGTGGTTTCTGAACTTATTCATCATGTAAAGACAATAATAGATAAGAAGATCGAAGATTCTGGTGCTAGGGTTTAGAAAGTATTTCTCCTGAAATAAAGAATCTACCCGCTGTTTTAAAAACTATTCAATAGATAAATAATTAAAACCGGAATTCGTTTTTGTCTTTATTTACCAGAGATATTTTGTATTATTTTTCAGGAGAGTTTTAAAAGCTGAAATAACTTTTAATTGGTGTATTTTAATTATAGGGAGATAGCTTTTATCTTTATTTACCTGAAAAATTTCCCGTTTACCTGAAAGAGTTTGAGAAGTTGAACCAATTTAATAGATTTTAATGAATTTATCTTGATTATACTTTTTTAAAAATATTGTTTTAAGTATTGCATCTGGATCACAATTGAAATACGCAGGATTAGCATATACCGCTGTATAACAGACTACTCCACCATTATTGCTCTTTTAAACCTAAGATAAAGCTCGTCCCCTTCCTTAATAACTGTATCCGAGGGAATCTCTCCTGTGATCTCTCCGGCCTCTGTTGTGAATTTGCAGCTGAATCTGTC
>JALXDB010000167.1 GCA_026990615.1 Spirochaetota bacterium | reverse complement strand
ATCTAAGCCTCGTTTAGGAAATCTCTAATTTCCATGCTGTTTGTATTGTAATAAATTTATTATATTGGAAATTAATATTTGATTTTCACAATTGATTGTAAAAAAAATAGTGGATACTCCCGTTGAAACTGCTATAATTAATGAAAAGTTTGAGTACATCTAAGAAAAATGAAGGTAAATAAGAGAAAGAAGATAAAACTTCCGGCCGAAAGCAAGTATTTAATAAAAGTCAGAAATTTTGTTGTTAAATACGGTCGGAAAATGGGGCTTACTCCAAAACAGGTGAGCGAAGTAAAACTTGCTGTAGATGAAGCTGTCTCTAATATAATACGCCACGCATACGTGGGGGAAAAAGGCGATTTTCAGATAGAAATGGTAAAACTTGAAAATGCCTGTGAAATTATAATAAAGGATAAGGGAGTTGAATTCGATTGGAACTCTGTTATTGAGCCAGATCTTTACAAATATGTTGAAACGAGGAGGAAAGGCGGGCTTGGTATATGGTTGATTAAAAAGCTTATCGACGAGGTGGAGTATAAGAGGGTCGAGGATACAAATGTCCTTACAATGAGGGTATTTATTGAACCTGCGAAGTCGGAAGGATTCCTCCGGGATATACGAAACAGATTTTCAATCAGAATGCGTTTTGCTATATATGCGGTAGCCTTCGTAACGTTTATAATTATAGTTTCCTATAATATAGGAACAAAATACCAGGTTAAGTCCATAAGAGAAAAGTTCTATAAAAGATACAGGGCAATAGCCCTACAGATTGCAAATGCATCTACAGACCTGATTTTAAAGGGCGGAGATCTTGACCTGGAAAATATAGCGATATCCGTAAAAAACAGCGAGCCAGCGGTTGAATATGTAATAATTGTTGATTCAAAAGACAGGGTGATAGCTCATACTAATGTAAAGAGGCTGTTTAAGAAATACACAAGGCCTGGAGGAGTCAGGCCCGTTAGTCCCAGAGATAAGACCAGACTATTTGTGTATCGCGGCAGGGGAGGTAAGCTGTACAACGATTTTGCCGCCCCAATTGTGTATAACAAAACAAAGATAGGTGAAATTCATATTGGAATACCCGATGACAAGTTTGCAGAGGTCACAGATCTGGCAAAACAGAGGATGAGTATTGTTTTTGTTGCTCTATTTTTCTGGAGCACAACAATAATCGGTATATTTGCCCTCGGGTCCACGTTTATTGTACCTTTCAGAAAACTTGCCGATGAAATATCCAGGATAAGTATGTCAGGCCAGGTAAGGGAGCTGAGACTGGATACAAGAAATCCGGAAGTTTCGAGGATAGGTGAAGCTTTTAATGAAATTATGAGGAACCTGAGAATTACACAGGGCCAGTTGACGGATCAGACTAGATTGAGAAGGGAGCTTCAGCTTGCACAGGAAATTCAAAATGCTCTATTACCCAAGGATGTTCCTAAGTTAGAGGGCTTTGAGATTGATGCATCATATAGAGCAGCCCTCGAAGTCGGGGGGGACTACTACGACTTTTTCGAGGTGGATGAAAACTCTATAGGTATAGTTGTGGCAGATGTGTCAGGCAAAGGAATAGGAAGTTCAATGGTTATGACAATGATAAGAACATCCATGAGACTTGAGGCGAGGGGCAACAAGAGAGCTTCAGATGTGTTGTACAAGGTGAACAAGGTTGCAGTCGGAGATATAAAGAAGGGTATGTATGTGACGATGTTTTATGTGATCCTTGATTCAAAAAAGAGAATGGTTAACTATGCAAGTGCCGGCCACAACCCCATGATTCTTTACAGGGATGAGACAAAATCTATAAGTTTTCTAAATCCAGCCGGTATAGCAGTAGGAATTGACCTTGGAGATCCCGAAGAGTTTCGAAAAAGGATTACCAGTGAAAAGCTGAGACTGAAGAAAGGGGACCTTCTATTTCTGTACACCGATGGAATAACAGAAGCCATGAACGATATGCGGGAGCAGTTTGGAGA
>JALXDB010000166.1 GCA_026990615.1 Spirochaetota bacterium | reverse complement strand
GTGCAGAATATTTCTATCGAATGTTTACAAAGACAGAATATTTAAAAAAGATGATGCTTACTTCTTAAAAAAGTTCGAATACACCATGATCCCCGAGAAGGCAGGTTATTATAAAATTCAACCGGGAAATATTGTCTACTTCGACACTCACGTCGGAGAATACAGGAGTATCAGGTTAAAAAATATAAGAATAAAAGTTGTTGGAGAAACTTCCGGATTGACTCTTGATAGTCAGGACAATTCAAAAAGTACTATCGATAATAAAAGTAAAAACCCTCCCTATCTCAAGGTTTTAGCTCCCTTTGTTTTTGCCTCTCTGATAGCTCTTTTCTTAATTCTTTTATTAAAGAACCGAAGGCAAAATCAGGATCGCAGAAAAAAAGGTAAAAAAGAGGACGTTAGAGAAACAATCCGTATGCTTGCCGCAAAGGTAAATGAAAACTTATTTTACCGGAGGATTGATGAAGCACTATTTGCCTTTAACAGGCTAATAATTACCGCAATTAATAAGAAACTTGGAGTTGACAGGGAGAGGATTCTAAATAAAGACCTCCACAGATTGGATTTAAGCAAACAGGATATTGAAACACTAAAGAGTGTGTTCAACAGTATAAACAAAATAAAATACTCTAAAAAATCTGATAAAACTCCAGAAGATATAGAGGAAGAAGTCAGAACCATAGAAGAGGACCTCAGGGTATCTGTGGGGATTTTAGAGAAGTTGTTCAACGACCTGGGAACCTGATATCAGCAATTCTTCGGATATCCGGGATTTTTTTCTTTAACATAATATTGAATATATCTGAAAAAGGGTCAACCGTTCTAACAGCCCTGTCTATTATACCTGTATCTGAAGTCACTACAGCGGTTTCCATTCCGCCCTCAAGATGCCTTGATATTAAAAGACCGTCGCATCTTTTATCCACCAAAACCTCGCCCTCCACTTCTATTTCGTCGAGCTTTTTTCTAATATATGATGCCAGCTCCCCGCTTTTCGAAGCATTGTAATCCAAAAAAACGACCACCCCGGCATTCGAGAAAAATCTTTTAACCCATTGTATAAATAGCTCCGATGCCCTAACAGTATATTCATCGAAACAGAAATTCCCGAACACACCTGCAATATCCCTTACATAACCATCGAGGGCACGGAATATCATCCTGCCCTTCAGGTAGCTCACAATGGTAATTAAGATATTCAAACCATCTATCAAAAGAGTTAGATTGGTATTAGATGGTTTTATTATTTTACTCCTTCTTTCAATACAAACTGCCTTTTCAAATACTCCTCTGTATAGGATTTTTCTCTCATCCGAACAAAGCATGTATCTATTGCCGACCAGATCAACCGAAGATTTTTTTGGATACCCTCTGTTAAGCAGCCAGAAGAGATCCCTGACTGCTTCTTTAAAACTTTCGGATAACTTCATAACATCGCCCGTACAAATGTTTTAACTCTATTTTAACCTCTTTGAATAACAAAAGAACGCTCGCTTCCAATTTACAGTTAAAAACGGCTGTAATTACATAAAATCTAAATTAATAGTCGAAATTTTGGCCAAATAATTATATTATTATAAATCATACATGATCTCTTAGGAAGAGGTAGCTTTGATCTCAAAGTACAGATTTTTTCTAATAACTGCTATATCTTTTTTTATCGCAATATTTTTCATAACCCAAACTCCTCTAAGTGCCTCAAAAGGGACTGAATCGTCAAAAAAGGGCTATGATATTGTAGTTTGGCATACACTGAGCAGCTACAATAAAGATATATTCAGGCAGATAGCAGACTCCTTTTCAGATAAAAATCCAAATATCAGAATAAAACAGGTTTTCTACGGTAATGATAAAGACATAGTGTTGAATCTCGTCAAAAAAGACACACTGCCTGATATAGTAATAATCTCAACCCAGTACCTTAACGATCTGGCAAATAAAAACATGTTGATCAATATGGGAAAATATATATCAAAAAGTCTGTATACCGATATAGATGAAGATTTCTGGGCTCCTGTCAGGGTTCAAAAAACCATCTACGGAATGCCCTACATGTACGATCCGCTTGTAGTATATGTTAATCAGAATCTTCTATGGAACTCAGGATTACGTGACTATAAGGAACCAACCGATTGGTCCGGCATAGTTAAATATGCAAAGAGGGTTAAATATCTAAACAGCAAGAAATGGGGTATTTTTGTTCCCATAGAGAATATTGAAGATTTCTGTTCGTTTGTAGAAACTTACTCCAGGGAAAGCGTTATAAAGAACGGAAGATTCATCATAAACAGTGCAGGCGCAGTTTCGGCAATGAGTTTTTTACAGAACGCCGTTTATAAACTGAAAATAATGCCCTCCAAAACTACATTGAACGAGGTTCAGGCTTCATTCTTAAGCGGGAATCTTGCAATCATGCTGGCAAACTCTTCATCCTTTGTTTATCTTACATCTAACTTTCCCTACAATCTTGATTTGTGGAAAGTACCTGCCACAGAAAAATCAAAACCTTACATTAAAACAAACTGCCTGGCTATTGTGAAAAAGAATACCGGCAGCCATTACAGAGAAGCATACGATTTTATCCTGTACCTTATAAATAAAGAAAACTCTATTAAATGGTTCACACATACGGGAATACCACCGTTAAGAAACAGTATAAAGTCATCGCTGGAACTTCTGATATTCTATGAGAACAACCCCAACTATTCGGTGCCTATGCTGGAGTTAAACAGGGACAGAATATTTCCCAACATCGATCATTACGACGAGATAAATGCTATTGTGAAAAACGCTGTAGAAAAGATCATGATAAAGGGGGAAAATCCAGAAGATGTGCTAAACAGCGCTCAAAACAAAATAGACTCTCTGCAATAATAGTAAAGCACGGAGTACTAAAAATGGCAATAGATGTATCTAAAGAAACAGTAGAGGAAAAATCTCGGAGAGCGTATAGAATATTCAATATACTAAGGGATGTATACCCTGATGCGAGGATACTTTTAAACTTTAAAAACCCTTTTGAACTTTTAGTGGCAACCATTCTTGCAGCCCAATGCACAGATGAAAGGGTGAACAGTGTAACTCCAAATCTATTCTCAAAATATCCGGATCCAGTATCTCTTTCGAAGGCACCCATTGAGGAAATTGAGAGTATAATAAAACCCACGGGTTTTTATAAAAACAAGGCAAAAAGCATTAAAAAGCTGTCAGAGGAGATTGTAAATAAATACTCTGGAGAAGTCCCCAGGACAATGGAGGAGTTGTCATCCCTTCCGGGAGTTGGAAGAAAAACCGCAAACGTTGTTTTAACCACATGCTTCAATATACCCGGCATAATTGTAGATACACATCTTAGAAGGGTAACACAGAGACTGGGTCTAACAAACAACAAAGACCCGGACAAAATAGAAAGGGATATTTCCATTCTCATTAAACCTGAAGATCAGACAAAGTTTTCCCATGTTATAGGCTTTCACGGTAGATACAGATGCAAGGCAAGAGCTCCACAGTGCGCAGAGTGCGAGGTCAAGGACCTGTGCCCATCCTCTAATACCTGATATTGTAGGGGAAAGAGCCTTTAAATTTGCCTCCGTAAAAAACCTCGTAAAACAGGGCATCCACAGCCGGAGAAAACGAGTCATAGGAAGTTACAGCAAGAACTGAATCTTTGACGTATGGAAGTGATAGCAGAGGATGATCCACAATAAACAATGCAAAGTTTAATTTTTTACGTTTTAAGAGTTTTATCCACGGGATCTGCCTTTCAGTGGCAAAACCCAGCAGTGCAAAATCGTACTTTTTAATCTCCCGGGCAAGTATTTTAAGTTTGCTTTTATTCATCCTGTACGAAGGGTAGTATCCACAAAATATTATATCCCAATCTGGAAGATAAAGCCTGGCAAAAGTTGTAAATCTACTGGATGGAGATATTACAACCCCTCTTACTCCTCTCTCCTTCAACTCGGAAAAATATTCGACTGAAGATATTTGAGGCTTTTTATAGAGAACAGTAATCCCCGATTTTATCAAATCCTTAAGCCTGTCATAGTTTTCCTCGATAATCTTTTCTCTTGCATTCAAACTACTTCTGCAATTTTTAAACCTTAATGTATATCTTTTTTTAAGATAAAGAACACGCCTGACTCTGATATTAAGTTCTGTTTCATTTAAAACACCTTTAAAAAATAAGCCCGATGCCATTTTTATCAATTTTTCCTGTTTTTCCCTAGTATGACCGAAGAGGAATAGATCAGCTCCGGCTTTAAAAGCATAGATAAACTCCTTTAAAGGGTCCTGTATCAGATCTTCTGCCCCCTTCATCTCAAGGTCATCGGTAACAACAATTCCTCTAAAATTGAGACGATCTCTAAGAATACCCTCTATTATTGCTGGAGAAAAAACAGCAGGGAAGTTTCGGTCAAGATTTCTATACAGAATATTAGAAACCATACATGCATCAATTATACCATCTCCAATCCCGTGGATATAGGGAGTAATATGATTGCTAAAAATTTCGGCTCCCTCCATTTCTACAACACCGAGTTTTAGATGGCTGTCAAAACCAGCCATGCCGTGCCCGGGGAAATGCTTTGGAACAGAAACTATGCCCACCCTGCTCTGCTCTACAATAAAAGGCTTTGCCATTTTATAAACCAGATCTGGGTCTGACCCAAAAGACCTTGTATCTATGACCCTGCTTTCAATATTAGTTAACACATCGAAACACGGGGCAAAGTTCATATTGATACCGGCTATTAGAAGATTGTTTGCAATGATTCTGGCAGCACAGGTTGCTGCCTCGACATTACCCGTAGCCGAAATAAGGGCAGCACTGGGTGTTATCTCAGCTTCTCCATTTCTCAGGTGGTCTACCATACCACCCTCCACATCAGTTGCTATAAAGGGAGGTATCTTCAACCTCGATTCTTCACACTTCTTCCATATTTCTGAAGTTAGTCTCCGGATTTGATCTCCGGATGAAACGTTTCTCAAGAATATTTTAACATTACCAAGCATCCCCTTACTCAACCACAATTTAAACTCATCATCTAGATCAAGGCCCTTGAATCCAAATATAAGTATTTGACCCAACTTTTCTTCCAGAGTCATTTCGGATATTAAATCATCTATATCCGTATTGTAAAAGGTTTTCTGTTCTTCTTTTTTTGAAGCGAAAACAGCTTTAACACCATTAAAAAAAATAAAATTGAGGGAAATAAAAAAGAGGAGGAACAGAATTAATCTCTTATACACCCATTCATCCCGCAGCAGGTAGTATCAAACTATGTGCCCCGATCCAGAGGAACCGGGGCCTGATAAAACTTCATAATTGATTTTAAAACTTATTTTTATTAGTACATTTTTGTTATCTTCAGATTGTCGATGCTTACAGAAACGCTGTTAGTTCTGAATGTAAAATAATTTCCTGGGCCTATAGGCTGTCCTAAATCGAATGAATAGTAGTATCTGTCAGGATCCGTTGGATCATAAAATCTTCCCTTTCCCGTTGAGGTATCCACCATCAACTTTACCGGTATGGTATAGTCCAGATATTCGGGATTAAGATACTCCTCCTTAACGGGATACATATCACCCGAGACAAGCGGATTTTTACTTGGGAACAGGCCGGGGAACAATCCCATATCAACGGAGCTGTAGCTCTTGTAAACCTGTATAAATAATCCCGGAGAACCGTAATGTTTTGGATCCCATGTGATCCATCCAAGCACCGACTGACCGTTCCCCCAGCTTCTCTTGCGGCTGGGATTATTCACACATATGTGGATACCAAAACCGGCATAATCATCCTCAGCTCCTTTTAAATATTTAAAATCAAATTCGTAGAGCATCTTTCCAGATTGTTTAACAGGGATGGTTATCATTGCCATTTTTTCATTGACATCCCTCTGAACGAGCCTACCGTTAACTACAGCCCAGTCTCCGCTTACCTTTATCCAGTTGGAAAGATATGGACTGTCAAAGGTTTCGTAGACCTTCACCATATCACCGAATAAAAATGCCGGTACAACCAACAATATCAGTATAAGTACAACACCCAACAACCTCATAATATACCTCCTTTTAAATAATATTATTACACTATCATTATGCAGAGATGTTAATACTATGTCAAGGGTATTTATTACAGGATATACATTAAGAAGAGATTATCTATTCGAAACCCGAATTAATTTATATTCTTTTTTAATTTTTTTCCTGTAAATTGAGGAATTTTTTACATTATCAGAAGGGAGTTTGGCAAACCTGATATTTATTCTTTCAAGCCTAAATAAAAAACACGCTTGTAGAGTCTACACTATATTCCATACCCTTAAAAAGGTAATTACTGCAACTAAGAGTAAAAACCACCCATAAAGCCATTTCAACCTACTTGCCTTTACCGCAACAGACACCCGGCTTCCTATCTGGGCTCCAATAAATACCGGTATGAGCAGCAGCAGGGCACTTTTCCAGTTGACCGACTCTACCATTAGATGACCTACAATTCCGGCAGTTGCAGTTAGTCCAACCATAAATGCACTTGTTCCAACTGCTACCGACATAGGAGTTCTAAACAGAAGTACCATAATTGGGATTTGAAGAACACCACCACTTATTCCCGCAACACTTATTAAGACCCCCGTTACAAACATAATTGGAATCATGTATCTCATATCAATGGAGTAGTCGCTTCCCTCCCATTTTCTTTTTAAATACCAAAACGACTCAACCACACCTTCAACAACACAGAAAGTTCCTTTAAAATTGAAAGATTTAATCATTGACCAGGCCGTAACCACTAGTAGTACTATCAGTACAGTGGTAAGCAGATGAGAGCTGAAGTAATGGGCAATAATTCCACCCAGAAAGGCGCCGGCCATTGTTGGTACTTCAAGAATAATAC
>JALXDB010000165.1 GCA_026990615.1 Spirochaetota bacterium | reverse complement strand
AATTATTAAATAAAAAACTCAACTACCGCACAGATGAAAGTATATCCACCAGAATATCCCAGAACTTCTGCACCGATGAAACACTAACAGCTTCATCAGGTGAGTGGGGGTTATCAATGGTCGGACCTATCGACACGACCTCCATACCCGGATACTTCTTTTTTATTACGGCGCTTTCAAGACCTGCATGAATAGCTGTAATAATAGGTGGTCTACCGAGTACCCTCCCCACCGATTCCGTTACGATCTTAAGCAATTTAGATTCCGGATCGGGATCCCACGCGGGATATCTGTCGAAGGATTCTATCCTGGCCCCGGAAAGCGATGCGATTGAATGGTGCACATCGATCAAATAATCGAGCACGCTCTCCGAAGAACTGCGGTGGTGCATATATATTTCCACTGCATGGTTCTGAACATCCGTTTTAATAGAAGCAAGATTTGTAGAGCTTTCAACAAGGCCTTTAATCTTTCTGCTCATCTGCATAACTCCATGAGGAACGGCCATCAATAACTTTACTATCCTATCCGTTGCATCACTGTCGAAAGTGAAAACTTTATCTATGTCTATTTTATAAAAATCGATTTTCAGGCCTCTTTCAACTTCACCATACTCTTTCCTGACTGTATCGGTGAAGTCTTTAATTATGCTAGATATTTCACCCTCAACAGCATTTTCATCTGTGGATTCAGGATCGTATGATGCCACTACTTCAGCAGTGCATTCACGGGGAATGGCGTTGTGTTTATCACCTCCGTTGATATTAACAAGAGAAATACTATACTTCTTTAGTAAATTATACAAGAGTCTTGCCATAAGTTTTATCGAATTACCCCTGCCCTTATCGATATCTCCTCCTGAATGTCCACCCTTTAATCCATAAACTTTTATACCAAATACAACGTTTCCACTTTTACTAAATATTTCTTTACCACCATATGTAACATTCATCTTTGATTCGATACCACCAGCGCTACCTATATAAACTGTTCCAATTTCTTCACTGTCAAGGTTCAACAGATATTTGCCGGTTATCATATCATCACCCAGTTCAAAGGCCCCCTTCAAGCCTGTCTCCTCCTCAACAGTAAAAAGACACTCAATCTTCCCATGTTTAAGATTAGTATCCTCTAAAATGGCAAGCATAGCAGCCACACCTATTCCATTATCAGCTCCAAGCGTGGTACCTTCGGCCTTCAGCGTGTCTCCTGATAACACCAGCTTTATGGGGTCTATATCAAAATCATGTTCTACACTGCTGTCCTTTTCACAAACCATATCCACGTGCGCCTGAAGAACTGTGGTTGGTGCTGTTTCATAACCGGAAGTGGCCTCTTTAATGACAACTACATTTCCTTTTTTGTCTTTTTTGTGTATTAGGCCATTCTTTTTCGCAAAATTTTCAATGTAATTTATGATTCGTTCTTCATTGCCCGAGCAATGAGGTATTTTAGAAATTTCTTCAAAATAGTGCCATAATCTTTCAGGCTTCATATCTTCTACTCCTGTACTGTATTTTTCAACTATACTCCAGTCATCTGGAGAAAATAAAGTCTGTAATAGTATCCTTTCTTCCTCATAAGTTCATCATGGGAACCCTCCTCCACTATCCTTCCATCATTAAGTACAATTACCCTATCTACATATCTTATAGTTGATAGCCTGTGCGCAATAACTATTGATGTTCTATTTTTAATAACATTCTGCACTGCACTCTGTACAAGCATTTCGGTATGCGAGTCAATACTTGAGGTAGCCTCATCCAGTATCAATATACTCGGGTCAGCATAGAGCGCTCTTGCAAGAGAGATAAGCTGTCTTTCACCAAACGAAAGATTCATACCCCTTTCCAGTACCGGAGTATTCTCCTTTTCAGGCAGGCTCAAAATAAAGTCTTTTAGTTTGGCAAGCTCTACAGCCTTCCAGAATCTTTCCTCATTAAATTCATCACCCATGATAATATTATCTCTAATGCTTCTCGAGAAGAGAAATGGCTCCTGTGATACAGCGATCACATTTTTTCTCAGGGTAGATAGAGAATACTCTGAAATATCTTTTCCGTCTATCATCACCCTTCCGGAAATTGGTCTATAAAATCCCTGCAAAAGATTTATTATTGTTGTTTTCCCGGCTCCGGTCCTTCCAACGATGGCAACTTTTTCTCCCCTATTAACTGTAAAACTTATTCCACCTAAAATCAGCTCTTCCCTGCGGTAATAAAAGGTTACGTTTTTAAATTCGACAATTCCTTCTATTTTTCTGCCCCGCTCGTGAACAGGACTGATCTCCAGAGCAAAATTACCCCTTTCAATATTATCTGTTTTCAGCACTTCAAGTATTTTCTCAGCTGCAGCCGCAGCAGACTGCATGATATCAAACTTCTCAGACATTTCTCTAACAGGCGAGAAGAACCTTTCAATATATGCTATGAACATTACAATCATTCCATAGGACACACTGCCCTTCACTATACCTGTAGCACCAAAATATATTAAAATTGCAATTGCAAGCCATCTTAAAAAGCTGATCAGGGGTCTAAATACAGCAATTATATACAACTGTTTCATCTGAGATAGGTATAAATTCCTATTTCTATCAAAAAACTTTCTATCAAAATCTCGCTCGGCTGAAAATATCTTGATTATCCTCATTCCGGAAACAGACTCGTTTAGAAAGGAATTCAAATCTGAAATTCTTGTTCTAATCAATCCATACGCTTTTCTTGCCTTGATCCTGAAAATTGCAAGAAAAAGGAAAACCAGAGGGGTTACTGACATCACAAGGAGTGATAGTTTGAAATCCACAGTAAACATTATAACAGCAATGCCAAGCATTATAAGGATATCCTGCAAAAGCGTCACAAAAACAGAAGAAAAGAACTCGTTAAGGGTATCTATATCATTCGAAACCCTGCTGACCAGTTTACCAACAGGTGTACGATCAAAGAAAGATACTTCCAGGGATGAGATATGGGAAAATAGATCTGTTCTGAGGTCTTTCATAGCAAGCTGAGAAAGTTTCATAAGTGTAACAATCTGGAGGTATGAAGAAAAAAATTGAACGGTCAAAAGCAAAATGATAATTCCAGCATAGAGAAACAGTTTGTTTAAATCGCCGGCTCTTAAAAGAAGAATTTCCCTAACAGTAAAGACACCAATCATGTCAGTTCTGATTAGGTAGCTATGGTTAAAAACCAGGCATTCCCCCTGACTGACCAATTTCCCTATCTTATCATTGAGTAAACTACTCTCCAGTCTGGGGTGTTCTACAAGAATATACTTATTCCTGGATAAAACTCCATTTTTAAACAGATTTTCCCTTTCATTTTTTGAAAGAAACCTTAAACTGGAAACTGTTAAAAAGACATATCTATCATTTAATCTTTTTCTGGACTTGAAAAATATCTCAAACTTCTTCTTTTCTAAATTTTTTTCTAAAATGGTTTTATACCCGGACACCTTAGTGGTATCCATAAGATAACCTGTCTTTATTATGATATTATCTATAACTCCTTTAAAAAGATATGGGATGACAATACTCACAGGTGTTATAACGAGTACCAGTGCAGAGGCCAGAATAAGGTACCATTTATAAGGCCTGATATATTTAAACAACAGTTTGATTATTTCTCTATTGTATATCTTTAATTTTTCAGCCATACCCTTGTATCAACCGCCTGTGGTTTTAAAATCCTGTATTTCATTTATTACTCGATAGTAGTCATTTGTATGCAGTAAATGTTCATGTGTCCCTTCACCTATAATCTTACCTCTCTCCATAATAACAATTCTGTCACACAACTTTAATGTCGATACCCTGTGGGACACAATTACTATAGTTCTGCCACTGAAGAGGCCAAGTATATTCTCAATTATTTTCTTTTCTTTTAGGGCATCAACCTGGGAAAGTGCATCGTCTATTATTAACACATCCGGATTCTTTATTAGAGCCCTGGCAATAGAGATTCTCTGCCTCTGCCCTCCTGATAGAGAAACGCCCCGTTCACCTATTTCTGTGTCAAATCCATCTTTAAAACCGAGAATCTCACCATAGATATCCACAATCTTTGCGACTTCAATTACATCTTCTTTCGTAACATCCCTTTCCGTGAACACAATGTTGTTGTAAATGGTATCCGAGAATAAAAATCCATCCTGAGGGACATATCCAAAACGCTTCCTTATCAATTTTGACGGTATATCATCAACATCTACACCATCTATTCTGATTTTTCCATTTTCAAGGGGGAGCAACTTAAAAATAAGAGACAGAAGAAGGCTTTTACCTGCGCCAGGCCTTCCGGTAATTCCAAAAACTTCACCCCTGTTAATCTGAAAGGAAACACCATTTAAAAACAATTCCTCGCTGCCCGGTAGTTTAAGAGATACGTCTTCAAATGAAATATTGCCATAGAATTTTTCATTCGGAAAACTTCCATTGCCCGCATTATCCTCTTCAGGTCTTCGGGATAAAAGCTCGAGAACACGTATTGATGATGCTATACCCCTCTGTAATAGGGAGAATACCCAGCCGATAGCGGTTACAGGCCAGACAAGCAGGTTTATATACATACTGAAAGAAACAAACTCGCCGAAACTCAGATCAGTTGTTATTACCCTTTTCCCCCCTGCAAGTAAGAGCATAATAAGGGACAGTGTGGCAAGAAATGATAGAAGCGGGAAAAATACACTCCACAGTTTAATAAAATCCATATTGTAATTAACATATTCTTCAGATCTATTTCTAAATTCAGAAATCTCAAAATTCTCAGAATTATGCCCCTTTATTAACCTTATCCCGGAAAATGCCTCCTGAGCCTGTTTTGAGATATTGGAAAATGCCTCCTGAACTTTTTTATACTTTTCAACGATAATTGGAGCAAACTTAACCATTACCACTGCTATTACAGGCAGGGGAGATACAATGATAAGTGTGAGATATGCATCTAACTTTGCCATAAAATAGAGCGCCATAACGCCCATAAAAAAGACATCGGTTAGAGCTATGAGAGTAGGACCGGCAGCCATTCTAATTGCATTCACATCGTTTATCATAAGAGCCATAATTTTTCCTGTACTTGTACGGGTAAAAAAGCCATAATCAAGACTTATCAGGTGGCTGAACATATCGCTCCGTAAATCCATCTCAATCCTTCTGGCCGATCCAATTATTAAAATTCTCCACAAAAATCTTATCAAAACCATAGAAACTGCCAGAACAATTATAAGCAGTGAATATCTGGTTATACTTGTGAAGGAAAAACTCTCAATTGACAGCAAATCAATTATCCTTTGAATAATCTTTGGTATAATAAGCTGGATAAAATCAACCGCTATCAATGCAAGAATGCCCGGAATTATCCTATGGAGGTACTTTTTTATGTAGGATAAAATAAAAAGGAGTGCTTCTCTATTTCGATATTTAATATCACTATTCAAAAAATATACCCCATATTGCAGCAAACTGTATAAAGCTCCACCTTCTCTACAACACCGGTATTAAATACAAATCCATATATGTTCAATTCTGCTCTTCGAGCAAAAGCTAAATTTATCCTGCTGAGAATATTTTAATTTAAAATAGCAATATCTTGTTATTATTTGAATAACTTTATTTAACTTAATTTACTAATTATTCTGGCAAATAAAAAACCCCGCTTTTAAAAGCGGGGTTTTGGCAACAATTACGATACCAGAATATACCTGTGTTAGAGTATCAACTCTTCATCGACCTCGTACTGGGAAACAAATCTCTTTTTTGTTTCACCTTTTGTCATCTGATAATACGCTATTATTGCGTTTAAGTTTTTTTCAAACTCTTCATCTGAAATAATCCTAAAAGGATCAAAACCCGAAATATTTTCTTTATTTTTCCCTTTATTTTTTATATCAGTTTTAACCATTGTCATCACCTCCATTTCTTCTGCTTATTAATAAGCAATTACCATGCCAAATAAGGCCGTACATTTTCAAATAGAAAATATATTTAATGACTGAAATATCAATTTAAATTACTGTCAGATAAGAAATTGCCTGCAATAATCCCATTTAAAAGCCCTATTAAAAATATTAATCTTTTATCCATAAAAAATGACCCGATGAGTGTCATTATGATACATATTATCTTTTATTACAGTGTCAACATGATACAGCTATCAACCCGCAGGAAACTTCAGGAGGAATTCTGTAGGACCTTCCGGCCTGCTTATACATCTTACACTCCCACCGAGGTAGTCAAGTACTCTATGAACCACTACAAGCCCAAGGCCTTTTCCTTTTACCTGCCCCGAGTTTTGTCCTCTATAAAAAGGGGAAAATATTCTCTTGCATTCCTCCTCACGTAATCCTCTGCCCGTATTAATCACTGAAAGCATCCAGCTATCCCCATCTCTGTATAACCTGACTTTTATTGGTTCCCTTCCATCACTGTACTTAAAGGCATTCTCCATTATATTACCCACAACTTTCTCGATTAATACCCTTTTACCCGGTATTAACGCATCCTCTGAGGGTAGATTAACCTCTACAGCAATATCCCTGTACTCTTTTTCTCTTTTTAGCTGTTCGTTTATAAGGTCAACAAGGTTTACTTTTTCCATTCCTATCTGATCATAATCAATTCTGGATAGATCCATAATACTTTCAATGAGCTCGCTCATTCCTCTAACTTCATCCTGGATCAGTCTGTATGCCTTTTCCCTGTCATCGAGCTCAAGCGCAAGATTAATCCTTGCAAGCGGTGTCTTCAACTCATGGCTCAAAAGATGAAGAAGCTCTCTCTGATCCTTCAGCATGGTCTCGAGTTTTTTGGCCATCGAATTAAAGGCCACCACAACACTTTTAAACTCATCATCCTTATCGTAGTTTATCCTGTAAGAAAGGTCTCCATCACCTATTCTTTTTGA
>JALXDB010000164.1 GCA_026990615.1 Spirochaetota bacterium | reverse complement strand
TATTTTATGCATCATTATTCTCTTAATATTATATATTTTTTCTATATTTTCTTTGTTAACTCGTAAGCCATTTTTGTTGCTTTATAGGCATTTGTTGGAGCATAAGCATCTCCAACCAGTACAACTTCTCTAAAATCATCTTTTATCTCTTCGTATAAATCAGTATCGGACTGGGTTCCCACCGTAAATACTACAAGATCAAACTTTCCTATATTCTCTGTACTTTTATCTTCTTTGCTTACAATCACCCCTTCTTCCGTAAATTCCTGGATACCTGTATTCAGAAAATATCTAAAATCTTTGTTGGAGAGTTTTTTCAGAATTAGCGCACGAGTTATCGGTTCCATATCTCTTGCCAGTTCCGGAAGTATTTCAACTATAGTTATGCTGTTTCCTTCATCGCTCAGCTTTTCAGCAACTTCAAGTCCTATCATCCCACCACCAATTATCAAAACCTTTTTATTCTGTATATCCTTTCTCAGTAGGGCTTCGTTACCTGTGATATACCAGTATTTATCCAGACCTTTGAATTTTATAATTTTTGGAGTTGCACCGGTTGCTACTATTACTGTGTCGGGGTTTTCCTTTTTCAGTGTTTCTTTATTAACATTGACACCGGTTTTTATTCTAACCCCTTCGTTTTCTGCCTTTTTTATAAGTCCTGAAAGCGGTCCTTCCATCATTCTTTTTGATGATGGAATTGATGCAAGGTAAAATTGCCCTCCCGGATAGGTATCTTTTTCAAAGACAGTTACATCGTGGCCTCTCTTCCTCAGGACTATTGAAGCTATTAATCCTGCCGGACCACCTCCAACAACAATAACCTTTTTCTTTTCCTCTGATGCTTCAATAGGGGGTTCGCCTATAAAAGGATTTACCACACAACCAATCCCAGTACCGTTCTTCACATTGACAAGACATCCCTGCAAACAGGCACCGCAATACATAACATCGCCAAGCCTGTCTTCGATAACTTTTAAAGGGAATTCCGGGTCTATTATTAACTGCCTGCCCATCGATACAAAGTCAGCAAGATTTTCGTTAAATATTCTGTTGAGATTTTCTTCTCTTGACATCCTGCCGACTACTATAAGCGGAGCTTTAATTTTTTTTCTCAGGTTTTTAAGATTGCTGAACTGATGGTCCTGCGGAAGTGCCATATGATTGTAATACCATGGAGGGTTGTCGCAGGCGTTTCCCCATCCAACGTGAATTGCATCAAATCCCATTTCTAAAACTTTGTTAAGTAAAACAGCCTGGTTATCAGTATCCAATCCATTCTCCACAAACTCATTTCCCGATATTCTGGCTATAACGGCCATATCACCCCTATTATTTAAAACTTCTTCCGCCACCTCGAGGGCAAAGCGCATTCTATTCTCTTCACTGCCTCCGTATTTATCTTTTCTTCTGTTGGTTCTTTCAGAATAAAATTGGGAAATCATATATCCGTGGCCAAATTGTACCTCTATTGCATCAAAACCGAGCTCTTTTACCCTTTTTGTTGTTTCACCGAATGCTTTTACCACCTCAATTATTTCTTCTTCAGACATTTCATTTGCTTTTGCACCGGTAGTGTTGCATATAATTTCAGATGGAGCAATAATTCTATCAACTATTTTGGGATTAGCTGCCCTGCCTGCATGGTTGATATGTGCACATGCGTAAGCCCCGTTTCTATGTATTATATCAATTATCCTACGGATATTTTCTGTGTTTTCCTCGGAGAAAGTTAATTGCTTTGGGTGTTCCCTTCCATTTTTCATCACCGCAACAGGTTCAAGTATAATCATTGCCACACCACCTGAAGCAATCTGTTCATAGAATCTCATCTGCTTTTCTGTAACTTTACCTCCAATTTCGCCAAAGGCTGTTTTGACTGGAGCCATTATCATTCTATTTTTCAAGTTTAATTTACCTATATTTCCTATCTGGTTGATTATATTCATTTGATTAACCTCCAAGTTTATTTATATTATTAGTATATAAT
>JALXDB010000163.1 GCA_026990615.1 Spirochaetota bacterium | reverse complement strand
TGGAATATACATAATAATTTTGACATTTTTCATTTACTGTTTTAATTAAATAAATTAAAATATTTAAAAGCAAAATTGTTATTTGGGAGGATTTTGATGGCAGACATATCAACAACCTACATGGGTATGAAAATACCGAGCCCTGTAATTGTAGCCAGTTCCAATATGACGAGAAAATTGGATAACATTAAAGCCCTTGAAGAGTATGGAGCCGGAGCAATCGTATTAAAATCACTTTTCGAAGAACAGGTTCAAAAAGAGATGATAGAGAATAGTTCGGGTGAAATGGGACCATCATGGCATACAGAGGCCTACGAGTATATACAGAAGATGGGGATGGAACTTGGACCGCGGGAGCATTTAAGCCTTATAGAAGAAGCCAAAAGATCTGTAAATATTCCTATTATTGCCAGTTTAAACTGCGTAAACTTAGATATATGGAAGAAGTATTCCAGACAGCTTGAAAATGCAGGAGCAGATGCAATTGAACTAAACATATCTTTTATAACGGATGATCTCTACGAACCAGAGGATAAAATCGAAAATCGCTACTTTGAAATTGTTGAAACAGTTAAAAACAATGTTTCTGTCCCGGTGTCGGTAAAAATAGGTCCTTATTTTACCTCATTCGGTAATTTTGCCAGAGAATTGTGCAGGAGTGGAGCCGACAGCCTCGTTTTGTTTAATAGGTTTTACAGATTTGATATTAACATTGAAAAGATGGAAATCACTGGAGGCAATCCCCTAAGCAGCCGGGATGAAACTAGTATTCCTCTGAGATGGGTTTCACTGCTGTCCGGCAGAATTGACTGCGAAATAGCCTCCACAACAGGGATTCACGAAGCAGAAGATGTAGTAAAACACATTCTTGCTGGAGCCCAGGTAACACAGGTGTGCTCTGTTCTATTTAAAAAGGGTAAAGAGTACTTAAAAGAGTTAAACGATGGACTAAAAAACTGGCTTGATGAAAAAGGCTATTCAACAGTAGATGAAGTAAGGGGAAAACTTAGTTTTGAAAGATCTAATACTCCTGAAGCATATGAAAGGCTACAGTATATTAAAGCCATTATAGGTATCGGTTAGTTCATCATGTCTGATACATTTTCAACATCCATACTGCTAAAACCATTTGCACTCGGGCTTTACATTGGATTTCTCATTTCCCTGATAATCTTTATAAGAGAGAAGATAGTTCAAAAAAGATTAAAAAGAGAGATTAAAAACTTAAAAAGCCATATTCAGACTAAACTGGAGATTGAATCGGAAAGCAATGAAAGAAAAAAGAGAGAAATAGAAGAATTAAAAAAGCAGAATGAAAACCTTAGAATCTCCCTTCAGAAATTCATAGAAAAACCCGGCAGGCGTGAACTAAAACAGTTAAATCTGTATCAAAAAGCCGTTGAAATATTAACTGTAAAGGCGCCGGGTTTCGCCCAGTCATGGCAATCTGCCCTGGAATAAGCTGAAAAAGAGATGGGAATGATAGAAAAAGGGGTAATTCCTTTTGTAAAAAGAATGTTCATAAAAAGGCCAGGGATATCAAAAGATTCATCAAATTCAAAGAACTTACCCGATAGAAGCAAAAAATAAAATAATTTGAAATAATGTAATTTTTATCTTAATATTTTATATAACCAAGCAACATGCTTTTAAAAAGCTAACCACAAATTGGTATTTAATGGTTAACCAACCAAGAGTTGCGGGTAGAATGATCAATTTATAATGCAGATTAAGTTGAAAAATAACAATTATTCCAGAATGAAAATCTATGGAGATAAAATTTATCTTCTTGACGAAGAAGGCGAGTTTCTGGATGTGTTTCAGGTGCATTAAAGAGGAATGCTAAAACACTGTGCTGGAGAGGTTATAGGTTGAATTGCTTTTAGATATTATATTTGCCAAACAATGGCTTAAAAAATATAATAGAATGTGCTAAGTTTAATGAGAAATTTAATTTTTCTGGATAGAGATGGGTTGTTTTTTTGTTAAAATGAGAGAGAA
>JALXDB010000162.1 GCA_026990615.1 Spirochaetota bacterium | reverse complement strand
ACGTTGGGCTTACCTGCCTACCGTGCCGGGCGATCCGAGAAACTTGAACCAGAGCAACAGCGGGCAATTCTCGCGCCGCTTACTCACCACCGAAGGCGGGTCGGGTGCATACATGGTTATGCGCTTTCTCAGCCGCTACATACTTTTCCGCAATACCTGTCTCCTACGCTTCCGCAAACACTTCGTAGTGTGCCACTCTCTCTTCAAATTCCAACAGATACCCATCATCTTCGGGATAGTATTTCGCCTTCTCGTATTCGTCCCCCGCAAACTTTTTGATGGCTTCTATATTCTCCCAGAATGTTATCAGTGTGAAGTGCCCTTCCCCATCTCTCAACGCTCTCAGAAAAATCAGCCGGACGAACCTTTCTGTACCACTGTAATCGTGTATCGCTTTCTCTTTCAAAAACTCCGTATACGCTTCGTAATCTTTCGCTCTCGTCCGTCAATGCCATATTCTCGCTATCATGCTCTCTCCTCCCTTTAATGCTCGTTTCCTTTGTATATCCATAGCGGTTCTGTTTTACCGACTCTGACAAACCCCAGCCGTTTATAGAACCCTATCGTTTTTCCGTTGGCTACCAGCATTTGCATGTGGAACCCGGCATACCTCTCTTGCATTTTGGTAACGATCTTTCTGCCAACCCTTTTCCTTGATATTCAGGATGTACCAACAGATGCGGGTAATATACCGACAGATAGCCATCTGTTATGGCATTTTCAAGTCCGACCAATCGATCACCATCCCAGGCTGTTACCAATGTGTGCGAATTCATCAGCGCATTGTACAACTCGTCAGGTTTCTCAGATGCACTCCATCCGTTCGCTCGGTACACCTCAATGATGTCTTCTTGCTTTATATATCGCGTTTTAGATAGCCGTATATCCATCTAAATGTCCCTGCTTTGATTTTGCCAATGCGCCTAACGACATAATTCACTTGCTTTGAGCTCTGGCACGTGTTTTTGCCACTGCATTCATAATATCATGCTTTCAACCTTATTGCAAAAACCGTGAAAGAGCGAAAAGTGGGGTTCAATGACTTGTTATATTGATACATACTTTAATTACCCTTTTTGTAAAAAAGTATGTAATCTTTTGGTTCTAAGATATTAATATCACCTTCAGGATAATCTTTAGTATTCCGTGTGATTATTGTCTTAATATTATGTGTCGATGCACAATTGTATTGTATGCTATCTTCAAAATCTCGATATGAACTCAATAATGCTATATCTATGATTCTTTCATCTAAAGAAAGTATTCTTAAAAGACTACGTAATAACCTAGTTTTTTCCAGTGCAATTTCTTTATTCTCAAGTCTGGCTATTATGTAATAAATATTTGCTATTATTAGAGGGGAAGTATATCCTTCTATTTTCTTTTGTTCTACTAGAGTAAATAATTCAGCCGCTTCTTTATAATATTTCTCTCTTTTTAGCAGCAAATCCAGTATTACATCGCCATCAATAAAAACCTTATCCGCCAAGATATCTTTCCTTGAGATATTTAAACTTTGCCTCTTCGGGAGATTTTCCTTTAATTTTAACAGAACCAAGCAATTTTTTTACCGTGGGTGTTAGTTCTAATTCCAGGTTCTCATTTTCTCTTTCTGCAACGTATTGAAGGTATTCCTGTACTAATTTAGAGAGGCTTTTTTTCTTTTTCTTTGCATATCTTTTTGCTTTTTCAATTGTTGTTTCATCAATACTTAAAGTAAGTTTTTTACTCATCCATATACCTCTTACGTATTATGATAGTAGTTTTTATACGTAAAGTCAATTGGAATTTATCTTAAATATATGGAAATGCGTATATTTCTTAATTTATAATTCTTATCTCGATATAACGACCAAGCTAACCTGCACAGATGGTCTCGACTGAAAAGAGAGATTCGACATAGTTTTTGCCCTTCACAACTATATTATCATCTTCAACTTAATATTGCAAAAACCATGACGAAAATCGGCGTCTGGTTAAGCGGCTTGTTATCTTTTTATTTTCCTTCATTTATC
>JALXDB010000161.1 GCA_026990615.1 Spirochaetota bacterium | reverse complement strand
CCTCCTTTCTTGATTATTTATTAATATTATGTTAAATTATTATTAAGCTATTATTATTCTAAAATATAATATTTTTTTGGTCAAGTATTTTTTTGGATTTTTCATAATAAACCTCCTTCTTTTAGGGGAACAGATAGCATTTTGTTATCTGTTCCCCTCTGTTTTTCTGTTCAGATGAGGATAGTTACCGCTGGAATTGACCGGTTTACAATATTTTTGGCATATTATCTGTGTTTATTTTATTTTAATGTTTCTCAAACAATTCTTTATAGATTTCTTTATTATTATACGGTCCATGTATTTATATACAATTAAAATATAAACATTAATAGATAACGTGAACAAAAAATTATGGTTTTGTATATTTATTGCTGTAGAGTCTGATATTTCCCATAATTGCGAAACAGCCTTTTCAGTATCATTTATTGTTTTTTTAGCGAGGTATTTTTTCTTCCGTGATTATTGACATAACTGTCTGTATGATTTATCATAGTTGATATGTACAGCGAAAGACCCTTCAGTAGAAAAAAGAAAACTCCTATATCAAATAGATTAAAAGCGTCCGGACAGACAATTTTAAAGAAAAAGAATACCGAAATAGAATCAGGTGAAAAATGCAGGACAAAATCCAGTATACTTGATACGATTGTAAAAGCAGTAGCCACCGGTATTTTCATCTTCAGTATCGCATTAAATGTCTTTCTTATTATTACCCTGGGGTTGATAATTACTGCCAGGAATGAGGTCTCCGCTGTTACTACAGGTGGGGCGAGATATGTAAAACAGTATATTAAAGGAGGTAAAAATACAAAGTGGGAGTTTGTAGTTCTGGATCTTAAAGGGGTTATCACCAGTAGTGCCCAGAAAGAAGGATTTTCCTACAGGGAGAGCATGGTAGAGGCCTTTAAAAATAGAATAAAATTAATAAGAGAGGATAGCACTGTTAAGGCGGTAATTCTCATGATTGACAGTCCGGGTGGTGCTGTAACTGCGAGTGACATGATATACCAGGAACTAATGAAACTGAAAGAGGATACGGGGTTACCGATTGTAAGTTTTATTCAGGATATAGGAGCATCAGGTGCATACTATATTGCTTCGGCCTCTGATATTATTGCTGCATATCCAACTGCGATAACAGGCAGCATAGGGGTAATAATGTACAATTTCAATATAAAGGCACTGATGGAGAAATACGGTGTTAAATATATTGCTGTGAAAAGTGGGGCACACAAAGATCTTTTATCCCCCTTTAAAGATGTGGATAAGGAAGAGGTTAAATGGATGCAGGGAATTATAGACGAACTTTACAATAGATTTGTTGAAATCGTGGCAAAGGGTAGACCTAATCTTGATAAGCGCGCGGTTAGAAAACTTGCCGATGGCAGGGTTTACACCGCAAATATTGCCTACAATCTGGGTCTTGTAGATTTTGTGGGAAGTTTTAATGATCTGCTTAATAAAGTTTCCAATATTACAGGGGTTAAAGATTATTCAGTATTCAGGTATGTAAGAGAAAAGCAGTTGGGCAATATTCTGGATCTTTTCTCTATTCTTACAGATGTAAAACTGTTTGAGTTTAAAAAGAACCTGCTTCCTTTTGATTCGTCCTCAACGGTTAAAGCATACTATATATTTGAGCCTGCATTTTCTAATACCGATTAACTACAGAGTATTAACTTGTTTGGCTGTCAGTGGCTGGAAAGATATTTTAAATTAGATATCATTCTTTAATAATTTTTCAGTTGTGGATATTTAATTGATTTTTGCTTAAAAGTTTTAAGCTGATTGTATAACTTCTGGCGGCCGTATGTTTTGCTTGTAAATATACTGCTTTCTTGTATCTAACTTACCGCCATAATACCGGAATTTGTTTTTTTTAATGCCGGCCTTGTGTTATAATCATACTGTATACAAGTGGCTTTCTGCTATAGGTAATGAGCTTGATTTTTTCATGTTTTTGTTTTTATTGACAACTTATTTTATAAACATTTTAAGCACCTTTTTGTATTAAAT
>JALXDB010000160.1 GCA_026990615.1 Spirochaetota bacterium | reverse complement strand
GGGTTAGAGCCTTTTTAAAGGAATAGGTATTTACCCCACTGCGATAGATTACTTTTAAAAAGTAGTAATAGATTCCCGATGGTAGGCCATTGGGATACTCCTCGGCAACTTTGCCCTTTTGAGGTTTCCCGTCCCACGTTATAAATTGCGGAACATATCGTCTACCTCTAAATCTCCTTGCAGTTTCCCCTTTTTCGGTTTGTATTATAAAGTCCCACGTATCAATTCTGTATTTATCTGAAAGTATTGGATAGAATGTTACCGTATCTAGCTTTCCATCACCATTCGGAGAGAAAATTGGATGGTCAATATCTACAGATGCCTGTCTCTGTCTGGTATCAAGGGTTATTTCATTGAGTCTAATTGTCGTTGTATTTCCGGCTTTATCTGTTCCTTTAAATGTGATTATATAGACACCCTCTGGTAAGACTTCTCCATTATCCCCTTTTCCATCCCAGGCAAATAGTGAAGGTATACTGTTTTTCCATTCAAAGTTTTTAACAATTATTCCTTCTGGTGTTGTTATTGTGCATGTCCAGGATATATTTTTCTCGGCATCTATTTGAATATTGAGATAGTCTTTAATATTGTCTCCGTTTGGTGAAAACATTGTGTTTTCCAGTTTGTATGAAAAATAAGGCGGCTTTGTATCGACAATTATCGCACCCTTTTCACGTAGTTCATAGAATCCCTTTTTGTTGAGAGTGTAGAATTCATACAGATAGTTGCCATCGGGGATTACCTTACCCTCTTTATTCACCATATTCCATTCAATTTTATCAGGTAGCATACCTTTTTTCTGTTTTTCACCAATTCTGCTTCTTATTACTTTTTCGGTATTGAACTCTGAATCTAGAATTACAAGTTTCCAGCCAAGTATTTTCTCATCTCTATATGGCTCTGTGCTAAAGATAAACGAATCTTTTATTCCATCAAAATTTGGCGATACATAGTAGACTTTGCCCTGTTTAAAATTTACAGTTAGGTCTTTAAGCTGGTTTAGCTGCTCCCATTCTTTCTGAGTTAATTGTTTCGGTATAGGTGTTATTTCTTCTTTAATTTTCTGTAGCTGTGCTTTTGTAACTTCTTCTTTTATTGCCAGAGTTTCTAATTCACTGTTGATCTTTGATATTTTTTTTGAGTCTATCTCTATTTTGTAGCCGCCTCTAACATTTACCCCTTTATATATTCTATTTTTAATTGATTTTAAATGTGGATTTGCCAGCATTGCTTGGCTGAGGTTTAGATTGAGTTTAACATTAACCTTGCCCTGGTGGACCATGAGCTTTGTATTGGAATAATCTTTGTTAGATTTAGTTTCTACATAGAATTCTGTTCCCCTTATACCGAGTGTCGTTGTAGTTGTTTCGATATTAAGGGTACTTTTATAAGTGATCCTTTTAACTTTGCTAAGAATTGTTCCGTTAATTAATTTCAGCTTCGATCTATTGTTCTGTGAGTTTTCTGTAAGGGCAACGAGCTGTACCACAGTATTGTCTTTTAATCTGAAAACAGCTCCTGAACTGATTGCAATTTCGCAAAAGCTATTTTCAGATGTTTTTATGGAGACTCCCTCGGGTAAAATTTGTCCAAGTTCCGCTTTCTGCCAGCCACTGTTCTGGGTTTTTACATATACATCTCCAATTATAAAGATGATTTTTGAGGTTTTACCTTCGGGAAGTTTTATTGCCGTCTGGGTTTTTGTTGTACATTGCTGGGTAACAATGAGAAGAAACAGGAGTTGAACTGCAAGGATTAGAAGCAAGGCAATCTTTTTATTATGTTTCATCAGGAAGATCCCATTTTTGAGAATTATAGTTAAAATATAGCAATCATTGTGATGTAAGGACAAGATAAGTATTTAAATAACAAGTAAATCACCATTCAATAGAAAATCGTATTGATTATTTTTCTATTTATATTGACAAAAATAATGTTTTCTGTAAAAATAAGAGTGTAATGTATGCATGATTAAATGTCTATATGTGTTATTAATAAAAATAATTGGAGGTGAGCGGACT
>JALXDB010000159.1 GCA_026990615.1 Spirochaetota bacterium | reverse complement strand
TCTTCAATGTATTCTCAAGCTGCCCCATCAACTTGTTGAACCTGAAGATTCTATAATCTTTTACAAGTTTTTCTTTGTAATCTTTCAACTCATCTATGCTCATCTCTTTAAGATTGGCTTTCATCATTAAATCTCCCGCTCTTCACCTTAATTGCAATTTATATTGAAACTCTTTTTACAAACTTGGTTTTTATCGGAAGTTTATGGGACGCAAGCCTTAAAGCCTCCCTCGCAACTTCCTCACGAACACCGGCTACCTCGAACATTATCCTGCCAGGTTTAACCACGGCCACCCAGTACTCAGGCATTCCTTTTCCTTTACCCATTCGAGTTTCAGCAGGTTTTTTTGTATAAGGCATATCTGGAAAAATTCTTATCCAGACCTTTCCACCCCTCTTCATATACCTTGTAAGTGCAATACGAGCAGCCTCTATCTGCCTGTTACTTATCCATGCAGGTTCGAGAGCCGAAAGGCCATATTCGCCAAAAGCAACAGTATTGCCCCTCGAGGCGATACCTTTCATTCTGCCTCTCTGTTTTCTCCTGTACTTGTATCTACTGGGTTGTAACATCTCTCTTCCCCTATATCAATATCATTATGCAGCGGGAGTTTTTCTTACTATACCCGCCTAAATACCCGGTTTGGCACCAACAGGTTTCTTCTTTCTAAGAAGCAATCCAGCATCCTGCATCTTCTCTTTCTTGAATATCTCTCCTTTGTTTATCCAGACTTTTACCCCGATTGTACCGAAGGTAGTTTTTGCCTCTGCAAATCCGTAGTCTATATCTGCCCTGAAAGTGTGTAGTGGAACCATACCATCCATGTAATGCTCGGTTCTTGCCATTTCGGCACCGCCGAGCCTTCCAGAAACAGATATTTTTATACCTCTTGCACCGGCTTGCATAGCAGAACTTATTGCCTTTTTCATCGCCCTTCTGAAGGATATTCTTCCCTCAAGCTGCCTTGCAACACTCTGTGCAACCAGTTCCGCATCAAGTTCCGGTGTTTTAATCTCTTTTATCTTTATCTGTATTGCTTTATCCGTATATTCCGAAAGCTCTTTACTCAAATTTTCAACCTCTACACCTTTTCTACCGATTACAATTCCCGGTCTCGCAGTGTGAATTATTACGTTTATCTTTTCAGGGTATCTTATTATCTCCACATGGGAAACCTCACCATTTTTAAGTTTCTCTTTTACATGCTTCCTGATTTTCAGATCTTCATGCAGGAGCTTTGCATAATCTTTTCTTGCAAACCACCTGGACTCCCATGTCCTGGTAATTCCAAGCCTTAAACCAATTGGGTTGACCTTTTGCCCCATTAAAACCTCCAGTTTATTTCTCTATTTCTTTTCCTGACACAACCACTTTAATGTGACAGGTCCTCTTTCTTATTCTATCGGCCCTGCCTCTCGCTCTCGGTATCCACCTCTTTAATGTAGGTCCTTCACTAACTATGATGCTTTCAATCTGAATTGTATCTTCATCTATATTATTGGACTTTGCCATCAAGTTGGATACAGCTGAGTGAATAACCTTTCTTAATGCCCTAGCACCTCTCGAAGTTACTATACCCAAAGCTGCATATGCCTCTCTGTAAGGCATATCTTTAATAGCCCTGCTGTATTTATTTACCTTTCTCGGCGAAACCCTGACATATTTCGCTATTGCCTGTGCGACCATTCCATCACCCCTTATCTTACTCTAGAAGATTTCTCCGACCCTGCATGTCCTTTAAAGGTTCTTGTAGGAGCAAACTCCCCAAGTTTGTGTCCAACCATATTTTCTGTTACATAAACCGGAAAAAACTTTTTCCCATTGTATACATTAAAGGTATGGCCAACCATCTCTGGAAAGATTGTTGACCTTCTTGACCATGTTTTTATGATCTTCTTCTCGTTCTTTTTATTCAGTTCGAGTACTTTTTTGTACAACTTTTTATCAATATATGGACCTTTTTTAATGGATCTTGACAACTTTTACCCCCTACTTTCTTCTACTAATGATAAACTTATCAGAAACCTTATTCTTCTTTCTTGTTTTATAGCCTTTTGTGGGTTTACCCCATGGAGTAACGGGATGCCTTCCACCGGATGTACGGCCTTCACCACCGCCATGCGGATGATCCACCGGGTTCATCGCTACACCCCTAACCTTTGGACGTCTGCCCAGCCACCTTGACCTGCCGGCTTTTCCAAGCGAAACATTTATATGATCCTGATTGCTCAACTGGCCAACTGTTGCAACACACCTTTCATGAACAATCCTGGTTTCTCCGGACGGCAGTTTTAATATACAGTATTTTCCCTCTTTGCCGAGTATCTGTGCAAACGCTCCTGCAGCCCTTGCAATCTGCCCTCCTCTACCGGGATAAAGCTCTACATTGTGTACTATAGTACCAACAGGTATATTAGCCAGAGGCATCGCATTCCCGACAGATACCTTTACCTTTTCTCCGGCTACAATTGTGTCGCCAACCTTTAACCCCTCAGGATGCAGTATATATCTCTTTTCTCCATCTTTATAACCAACAAGAGATATCCATGCACTCCTGTTGGGATCGTATTCTATTGTAAGGACCTTTGCTTCTATATCCCATTTATCCCTTTTAAAATCAATAATTCTATAAAGCTTTTTAGTTCCACCACCTCTTCTGCGAAGGGTAATACGGCCGTAATTGTTTCTCCCGTTTATCCTCTTCTTTCCCTCTGTCAGTGGTTTGTATGGCTCATCAGTTGTAATCTGATCTTTAACAACAACTGAAAAAAATCTTCTGCCCGGCGTTATAGGTTTGTACTTTTTTATAGCCATTTTTTAAATCACTCCAATTTATTTGCTATTCTTATACACTCTCAAAGAATTCTATCTTTTGCCCTTCTTTAAGGGTAATAATTGCCTTTTTCCATGAAGATGTCCTTCCCTCTTTATATCTCTCTCTTCTCTTTTTCCCCTTTACATTTATAATATTGCAGGATACAGGATCAACGTTGAATATCTCCTTTACCTGCTGCATGATTTCCTTCTTATTAGCCCTCTTGTCTACCTTGAATACATACTTCCCCTGTTCCTGAAGCATGGTAGTTTTCTCAGTAACGACAGGGTAAATTATAATATCTCCCTTTTTCATGGCTGATTCCCATACCTTTAAGATGAGTATTTCTGATTCAGATGTTTAACAGCATCCTCTGTAATAACTAGCTGTGTTGAGTAATATAGATCCTTTGTATTTAAAAGATCTGCATCATAGTACATAATCCATGGTATATTCCTTGAAGCCCTTTTATTAAGCTCATCTGGATTTTTATCTATAAATAAAACCCTCTTTCTCTTATCTTCATCCGAAAGATTCTTTGCAATATTAAAAAAGTCCCTTGTCTTTCCACTTTCTACTTTAAAATTTTCAACAACCTTCAACTGATTATTGCTTAACTTCAGCGATAACACAGATCTAATCGAAAGCCTCTTCATTTTTTTTGGCAACTTTATTCTGTAATCTCTTGGTTTTGGACCAAACACTGTACCACCACCAACCCATATTGGGCTTCTCCTACTGCCGGCTCTTGCCCTTCCAGTCCCTTTCTGTCTCCATGGCTTTGCTCCACTACCGGACACCTCAGATCGCCCTTTTGTGCTTGCAGTTCCCTGCCTTCTATTGGCAAGGTCTGCCTTCAGAGCATAGTAGATAACAGATTTATTAGGTTTTATCCCAAATACTTCGTCATTTAACTCTATTGTTCCCTTTTCCTGTCCGTCTATTCCATACACCGTTACATTCATTTTCCCACTCACAAATTTACTGGAATTTGTTTTAATTTATCTTAGTTCTGGTATTTAGATTTATACCAGGGTAAATATTACTGCTTAATTTCTACATCCACACCTGCTGGTAACTCCAGCCTCATAAGTGCATTTATTGTTTCACTCGTCGGATTTATTATATCAATGAGTCTCTTATGCGTTCTCATCTCGAACTGTTCTCTAGATTTCTTGTTAACATGAGGAGAACGCAGAACCGTAAACTTATTGATCTTTGTTGGTAAGGGTATAGGGCCGGATACTTTTGCTCCGGCCCTGGTAACCGCATTTACTATAGACTTCGCCGACTGATCTATCAATTCAGCATCGAAAGCCCTAAGTTTTACGCGTATTTTCTGTATCTCCATGGTTACCCCTATTCAATAATCTCTGTTACTGCGCCTGCGCCAACTGTTCTACCGCCTTCTCTAATAGCAAAGCGCAGACCTTTTTCAATAGCAACAGTGTGTATTAACTCAATGGTCATTTCGATGTTATCACCGGGCATTACCATCTCTACACCTTCTGGCAGAGTTATAACACCCGTTACATCTGTTGTTCTGATGTAGATCTGCGGCCTATAACCGCTGAAAAATGGAGTATGTCTACCACCTTCCTCTTTTGTCAATACGTAGACCTGAGCCTTGAACTTCTTATGAGGAGTTATAGAACCGGGCTTTGCAAGAACCTGGCCTCTTTCTACCTCTTCTCTCTTAATTCCTCTCAAAAGAACACCTATGTTATCACCTGCCTGCCCTTCATCGAGGATCTTTCTAAACATCTCAATTCCTGTAGCCACTGTTTTAACTGTTGGTCTTATACCGACTATTTCGACTTCATCATTGACCCTGATTATACCTCTTTCAACCCTACCGGTTACTACTGTTCCACGTCCGGAAATAGAGAATACATCCTCAATTGGCATCAGGAAGGGCTTATCAATCTCCCTCTTTGGCTCAGGTATGTATTCATCGATCGCATCCAGAAGCTCCTGTATGCATTTTGTTGCTTCCGGATCAGTAGGATTCTCCATAGCCTTCAATGCACTTCCCTTAATTACGGGAACTTCATCACCAGGAAAATCATACTCTTTCAACAAATCACGAACTTCCATTTCAACGAGCTCAAGAAGCTCAGGATCATCTACTCTGTCAACCTTATTCAGAAACACAACCATAGCAGGTACACCTACCTGTCTTGCAAGAAGAATATGCTCCCTGGTCTGTGCCATGGGACCATCATCAGCTGCGACTACAAGGATAGCACCGTCCATCTGGGCTGCACCTGTGATCATGTTCTTAACATAATCAGCATGACCGGGGCAGTCTACATGTGCATAGTGCCTCTTATCCGTTTCGTACTCAACATGCTGGGTTGCAATCGTAATACCTCTCTCCCTCTCCTCAGGCGCGTTATCAATTTCTTCGAACTTCTTAGCTTCTGCTTTACCCTTGTTTGCGAGGTAGAGAGTTATAGCTGATGTAAGTGTGGTCTTCCCATGGTCTACGTGCCCTATTGTACCCACATTTACATGCGGCTTTGTCCTTACGAATTTCTCTTTAGCCATTTATTCCTCCTCTTCGAACTTTAATCATTGGAATTATTTACAATTCAAGCTACATCTTCAAAGCTAAAACAAATTACTAAAAAATATTGAAAATATCAATATTTTTTTGATATTGCTTATTGTTCAATTAAACATGAAATACATTATATGCTAAATATATCTATCTCTTCTATCTCTTCACCGCTTTCTTTTTTATTCCCAGTACTATCTCTTCCTGGATAGAACCGGGTACTTCGCTGTAATGCGAGAACTTCATTGAATAATTTGCACGTCCCTGACTGTGAGACCTAAGCTGTGTTGCATATCCAAACATCTCCTTCAATGGGCATTCTGCAATTACTATCTTACCGTGCTGTCTCTCTTCAAATCCAAGGACTTTACCCCTTCTTGCTGAGAGGTCTTTTATTATCTCGCCAAGGTACTCTTCCGGAGTTACCACCTCTACAGACATAATCGGTTCAAGTAAAATAGGTCTTGCCCTTTTCATTCCCTCTCTAAACGCATTCATGGCTGCAATCTTAAAGGCCAGTTCTGATGAATCCACCTCATGGTAAGAGCCATCCAGCAATACGGCTTTAAAATCTATAACAGGATAACCTGCCAGAACTCCATTATCAGCAGCCTCTATAATCCCGCTTTCTATAGCCGGAATATACTCCTTCGGGATATGGCCTCCAACCACCTTGTTCTCAAACACAATACCGGCACCCGGATCAAGCGGTTCAAACCTCATAATAACATGTCCGTACTGACCATGGCCACCTGTTTGCTTTATATGTTTACCTTCTACCTCGGCGCTTGTTGTTATTGTCTCTCTGTATGCAACTTCTGGCTCACCCACAGAGGCATCTACCTTAAACTCCCTTATCAACCTATCCACTATTATTTCAAGGTGAAGCTCTCCCATTCCGGAAATGATCGTTTGTCCCGTTTCTTCATCGGTCCTCACCTTGAATGTAGGATCTTCTTCCGACAGTTTCGTCAAAGCTACAGACAGCTTATCCTGATCGCTGTTGGACTTGGGCTCTATAGCAACTGAAATTACCGGTTCTGGAAAATCCATCTCTTCTAAAACAACAGGATCTTTGAGATCGCTGAGAGTGTCGCCTGTTGATACAGACTTCAACCCGATTGCAGCAACTATATCTCCTGCATAAACCTCTTTTCTATCCTGCTTCTTGTTTGCATGCATCTGGACAAGGCGCCCAATGCGCTCTTTCCTGTCTTTTCCCGAATTGTATACAGTATCCCCTACCTTGATATGACCGGAATATACCCTGAAGAATGCGAGCTTACCTACAAATGGGTCTGTCATTATTTTAAAAACAAGGGCTGAAAATGGTTCGTCATCTGAAGCTCTTCTAACTATCTTCTCACCTGTTTTAACAGAAACACCCTCAACGGGTGGAATATCCACCGGTGATGGAAGATAATCTATAATTGCATCCAGCAACTTCTGTACTCCCTTGTTCTTAAAGGCAGACCCCATTAATACAGGGAAAAGTTCATTCTTTATAGTTGCCCGCCTTAAAACTCTCTTTATTTTGCTCTCGGGGATATCCCTTCCCTCAAGGTAGTATTCCATTATTTCATCATCGTAGTCACTCAGAGTTTCAATCATCTGTTCTCTATAACTGTTGGCTTCATCAAGAAGCTCCTCG
>JALXDB010000158.1 GCA_026990615.1 Spirochaetota bacterium | reverse complement strand
GGATGGGCGGGAGCGAAGCGCCGACTTCTTGCATGCGAAGCAAGCGCTCTCCCAGCTGAGCTACACCCCCAATTATTTATATATAAAATAACATATTTGACTACAAATTTGTATTAAATATTCTTGTGAATATTGACAATAATTTATTTATTAGTATAATGATTTTGAAACGGTATTTGAAATCAGAATATAAAACTTAAATTTTTTAAACTAGGTGGGTATTGATGATAAGAGGGAAAGACGGAAGTATAATTCCAAAAGTTGTGATCGAGAGGTTGCCAAGGTACTATAGGTATTTTGATTGGCTTGAAGACCAGATGGAGAAAGTTTCATCTAAAAAACTTGGTGAACTGATGGGAAGTTCTGCTTCTCAGGTTAGGCTGGACCTCAGTTATTTTGGTGATTTCGGACAGCAGGGTTACGGTTACAATGTGACAAAGTTAAAGAAAGAACTGGCTAGAATTCTTGGAATTGACAGGCAGACAAACTTTATTATAGTAGGTGCAGGAAATATAGGAAAGGCTCTTGTAAGGTATGATGCATTCTTTGATGCAGGGTTTACACTCAAAGGAATTTTTGATATTAAACCATCTCTGATAGGGAAAAAGATAAATGGAGTAACAGTGTATCATATTGATGATGTAAAATCTTTTATTAAAAAGGAGAATATAGAAATAGCAATAATTGCTGTACCAAAACAGGTCGCGAATGATGTAGCAAAGCTTCTTGTTGAAGGAGGAATTAAGGGGATATTGAACTTTGCCCCACTTGACCTAGACCTGCCCTCGGATTTTCCTGTAGAAAATATTCATATTATTGACAAACTTCTAGCCCTTTCATTTATTGTAAGGCATAGAGAGGATGAGTAATACTCTATTTTATCTTTTGACTTTTTAAACCTACACAGATAAATTCAATCCAACTAAATACAGAGTACTATATAAATGTCCCGTATGGAGAGAAAACATACATTTATCCTGCCTGGAAATACAGGAGACATTACTCTTAGTCTGCATGACAGTGCATTCCCCGATCTATCGAATGAAGAGCTCTACAAACTGGGAAGGGTGATAAGGGACTTCCTATATGGATTAATGCTTGAAGATAAGGATAACAGGGAGAATTTTCTTAATATATTTAATACAGTAATAAAAGACAGCCTTTTGACCATAGAAGATAAAGATCTGGGAAGTCTTTTAAAATACTCGGTTAGATTGTTTAAGCTTGGAGATTATGAAAATTCCCTGTTTTTAGGTAAGTACATTCTGGCTAAAATCAATAAGATAATAGATGATAAAATTGCTCATAATTCGAAAAAGATAGACAAGGAGATAATTAAGCTTCAGATTTCAACCCTGAATTTTATAAGCTACCTATTTGCTAAACTCCACAGGAATATCGATTATGGCCTGAAATTATCGAGAATTGCCAGCAAATTGTTAGAAGGATTCAACAATAACATGATAGAAGTGCTTTCAATGAAAGCGGCAATTCTTGATACTATGGGGGCTCTTTATATTGAAAAGAGAGAGTGGGAAAAGGCAATAGAAATATTAACCCGGGCACATGAAGCTGATAAAGAGCTTTTGGAACATGGTCGAGTTGACGAGATAGGTTTCAGGGTTACGTGCAGCAATCTTGGGTATGCAATTGTATGTTACTATGAGGAGATACTGAATAATGAAAGTATAAACTACAGTATCGGTGAGGTTGAGTCAAGATTACGGGAAAGTGAATTTCTATTCAATATGGTAAAAATCGATCAATCGCCTCAGGTTCCTGAACATAAAATAAAGGACCTAGAACTTCTGGCAGCCATTAGAAGAACCAAGGAAGGTTTGAAAAAGATCGAAAAGCTCAGAATTAAAATCCAGAGAAGATTTATTTGACCTCTGTTAAATAGGCCCTTGCTGGAGATGTTGTGTAAAATGATCCCGTAATGAGAATTACACTGGATCGATCCGCCAGCTTTTCCGCTTTTTTTATAGCCTCATATATATCCCTTATAAAAATTGTTTCATCTTTTTTTGCTTTTGCTATTCTGTAGACCTTTTGAGTATCGAGTTCTTTATGCGTGACAGGTTCCGTTACTATAATCTTTTCGCTGATAGATGCAATATGTTTAATTATTCCACTTGTATCCTTACCTTTAACTATTCCGATTACAGAGAATACCTTTTTATCTTTAAAATAATCTTTTAAAGCTTCAGCGAGCCTTTTAGAAGATTCTTCATTGTGGGCAGAGTCAAGTACGTATAAATGTTTTTTCTTCTTAATAATCTCAAACCGGGTTTTAAAATTGAGATTTCTTATAGATCTATTAATGGTTTTTTTTGTTGGGAAGAGGCCAATTACCTTTAGCGTTAAAAGGGCTGTAATGATATTTTCAACCTGGTGCCTTCCTATCAGGGATGTTTTTAACCCTCTTATCCAGGTATTATAGATTCTAACATTAAATCTTGTTCTATTTATACTGACACTTTTGATTAAATAATCACAGCTCTTTTCTACCTCGTAGTAGGGTGCATTGAGGGAATTTGCCCGTTTGGATAGTATCTCATATACGGGATACCTCTGAATACCAACAACTACAGGTGTGTTTTCCTTAATTATACCTGCTTTTTCACCGGCGATTTTTTCTATAGAATCCCCCAGTTTATCCATATGGTCGTAGCTTATCGATGTTATGACAGATGCAAGTGGCATTACAAAGTTTGTTGAATCGTATCTTCCTCCCATTCCTGTTTCGAGTATTGCGAAATCCACCCCGTTGTCCCTGAAATAAAGCACCGCCATAACTGTAAGTATTTCAAAAGTGGTGGGCCTGTTATCCTGGGGGAACTCTTCTATAGCCGGTTTTAATCTATTCAGATATTTTATGAAATCCTCATCACTTATCTCAGTTTCGTCTATTGATATTCTTTCATTTACCCTTTCTATATGCGGTGATAGGTATAACGCGGTTTTATAGCCCATTTCTTTTAAAATTTTTGCAAGGACCATACATACCGAGCCTTTCCCTTTGGTTCCTGCCACGTGGATGAATCTTAGATCTTTTTGTGGATTTCCTATCTTTTCGAGAAGAGAAATTGTTCTCTCTACGTTGTAATAGAAGCTGTTGTATTTGTACCTGTTGTTGGTTTCATAGTTAATAAAGCTGTAGAGATAATCCAGAGCTTCATCTATAGTTTTCATTTGGGGGAAAATATATAGAAATAGTACATTTTCTGGCAAGAAAATATTGTTTGGCGGAAAAAATCAATGTTTTTAAAAACGGTAAGTGGTGCTTAAATAGTTTGCTTTTAAATGAATTGCGTAATAATTTTAAAAAAAATAGGAAAGGGGTGATGTTTGTGCTGGAGGACTACAGAGATCAGGTTAAGGAATTGAAAGTTAAACTCGATGAAGGGTGGGATCGTCTTTGACGTTGATAACCAGATAGCCAAGCGTAGGGAGCTGGAAAAAAAGCTCAGCGATCCTTCTATATGGAATGATAAAGAGGAAGCTCAAAGGGTAACAAGAGAAATTAAAAGGATAAAATCTGTTGTTGAGCCATGGATTGAGATTAAGAAGGAGATAGAGGAGCTCTATGATCTTTACAATTTAGCTTTAGAAGAGAATGAAGAATCACTCGAAGATGAAATTAAACGGCAGATACAGCTGTTAAAGAATAGAATAGATAAATTAGAGAAGCTCTCTCTATTTACAGATGAAAATGATTCCGCAAATGCATATTTAACGATACATTCAGGGGCAGGTGGTACAGAGGCATGTGATTGGGTCTCTATGCTGCTGAGGATGTATCTGAGATGGGCTGAAAAAAACGGTTTTAAAACTGAAATTGTAGATATTCTCCCGGGAGAAGAAGCCGGCATTAAGTCTGTAACTGTTTACGTTAAGGGGCCGTACGCCTACGGTTACCTTAAAACGGAGATAGGGATACATAGACTTGTCAGAATTTCTCCATTTGACTCAAATGCAAGAAGGCATACATCATTTGCCTCGGTATTTTGCACTCCGGAAGTTGATGATGATATTGTTGTTGAAATAAATCCTAAGGACCTTAAGATTGATACCTATCGTTCTCAGGGAGCGGGCGGGCAGCATGTAAATAAAACTGATTCAGCTGTGAGAATTACCCATATTCCCACCGGTATAGTTGCACAGTGCCAGAATGAGAGGTCCCAGCATAAAAATAAAGAGATGGCAATGAAGATATTAAAGTCTAAACTGTACGAGTATTACAAGAAACAGAGGGACAAGGAAAAAGAGGAGGTTGAGAAGAGCAAAAAGGATATCTCATGGGGCAATCAGATAAGGTCATACGTGTTTCAGCCCTATACTCTCGTAAAAGATTTGAGGACAGGGGTAGAGGTCGGTAATGCGGCTGCTGTTTTGGATGGAGAAATAGATATATTTATAGAGGCTGCGTTAAAAAACAAAGTGAAAGCTCCAACGTAAATCTAAGCAATTAGGCGGAAGGATATACTGATATACATATCAAAATATGGTGGAATTCTCTGAGATTATGCCTTTTTTCTACAGGGTTAAAAGATATTTTTTATTACTGGTAATTTTATTTTTTCTTGCCTGTTGGAGGGGGTTTGGAGTAGAACCGGTGTCTAAGGGGGAGTACGTTATATCGGAGTTGAAGTTTTTTGTCGGTGAATTTAAGGATCTTGGCCCCGGTAACCATACATACATAAAAAGGATATTAAGACTAGCTCTAGTTGAAAGCCTTAAAAAAATACCTTTTTTTACACTTACAGAAGAGCAGCAATCCTTGGTGAAGGATAGTTTATATTTCTCGATGAGGTCAGACGGTAAAAGTCCAACTGTTATTCTAAAAAATAATTTATTACCCGTTATTGTAAATAATGTACCTTCTAAATCCCCACTTGTAATTGCCTTTACAGGGATGTTCAGAGTTTCGGATGGGAGTGTCGATATCTGGATTAGTGCTGAAAATAGAAAGATAGGTTACATTATTAATAACTACCATGTTCAAAGTTCTACAGATGATTTGATTAAAAGACATGAAGACCTGTTTATTCCATTCGTTAAAGATATATTAAACTACAGGGTGAGTGAGGTAAGAATAAATACAAGGCCTGATAATTCCCTTATCTTTATAGATGACAACTTTGCAGGAAAGGGTTCGACAGGTAGTCTTTTGATTGTGCCAGGACTGCACAAGCTGTGGGTATATGCAGATGGTTATAGGGAGTGGCATGAAATAATTAATGTTGCGGGGGATGAGTATAAAAAGGATATAAAAATGAGCCGGATAGAGCAGGTGGGCAGAATTATAGTTAAAACAGAGCCTTCAGGTGCTCAAGTTTATGTTGATGAGAAGTTTTTTGGCTTAACTCCCATTGCTCTGAACAAAAATTCAGGTACTGTAACCTTAGTTAAAGATGGTTATAGAAATAACGTTTTTAATCTGAAAGATATTAATGGAAAAGAAGTATATGTAAAATTAAAGCCTACAGAACAGTATAAATTGGAGAAGAATATCGCCGAGAAGCGCAAGAAAATTTCCAATGTACTCTACTATACAGGTCTTGGCTTTACCTTCCTGGCGGCCCTTTCCGGGGCTAGGGTTACATACTACACTCAGAAGGCCGAGTTGTATAGAAATATAGATGAAGCAGAATCTTCGAAATACGAGAAATTAAAGAATGTATATTCAGGTTTGATGATAGGGGCAGCCTCCACAAGTGTTGTTATTTTTAGTATCTCTTTTGCCGAGATGCTGTCATATTTTAAGTTATACGAGAAAAGGGAGTAGAGATGGTATTCGGATTCAATTTTGCTGCCAGATTAAAGGGGCTCCTTTCCGGGGGTAAAAAAAGAGATGATTTTATCGATGAACTTGAAGAGCTCCTAATTGAATCGGATTTTGGGATTGAGTTTACAACCATTCTGATAGATGAGCTAAAATCAAGAGTCAGAGATACCGGGGACGCCGTACCTCTTCTTAAAGAGATTATAAGGGATAAGATCTTTTCCGGGTTTAATATAAATGAAGTTGAATCTAAAAAGAGAGTATTTTTAATATTTGGGGTTAATGGTACGGGAAAGACCACAACTATTGGTAAACTTGCATATAGGTTTAAAAATCAGGGAAAAAAGGTTTTGATAGCAGCAGGGGATACCTACAGAGATGCCGCCATTGAACAGCTGGGTGTCTGGGCAAAGAGGGCTGAAGTCCCTATCGTTAAACAGCAGCAGGGAGCTGATCCGGGAGCAGTTGTATACGATGCCTGTGAGGCCGCATTGAGTAGAAATGTGGATGTTTTAATTGTGGATACGGCTGGTAGGCTTCACAACAAGGAGAGGTTGATGGAAGAGCTGGCCAAGATTACCAGGGTGATAGAGAAGAAGTACAGTAAAGAGGATATTTTAAGAGCAATAACAGTTGACGCGACAACGGGTCAGAATGCTCTTGTTCAGGCTGAAACTTTTATGAAATATTCCGGTGTTGATGGGATTATTTTAACAAAACTTGATTCCTCTGCCAAGGGAGGAATCGCCTGTACTATCTCCTGGAAATTAAAAATCCCGATTTTATACCTTGGAATAGGTGAAGGGATTGAGGATTTAGTTACGTTCGGACCGGATGATTATCTGGAAAGGCTTTTTGGTGGATAACCCATCATTAAAATTAGAAATACAAATAAATTAAATTAAGGAGACGATATATGGATAGATTCGAATTAATAGGAAAATTAAGGCAGAAGTCAGATGAAAAGATAGTTCTCTTGGTTCTTGATGGGCTTGGTGGTTTGCCAAAGAACGGTAAAACTGAACTGGAGACCGCCAGTACTCCCAATATGGACAAACTTGTATTCGAAAATGATGCTGGCTTGATGAACCCTGTGTTACCCGGAATAACCCCCGGAAGTGGCCCCGGGCATCTGGCTCTATTCGGATATGACCCTCTCAAATATATTATAGGGAGAGGTGTACTTTCGGCTCTTGGCATAAAATTTCCGATTCAGGAAGGCGACCTTGCTGCGAGGATT
>JALXDB010000157.1 GCA_026990615.1 Spirochaetota bacterium | reverse complement strand
AATAAAAGCATTTATAAGTTAGGTACTATTTTTTCTGCAGCTTTTAAAGAAATTCCAAGGTCATGCATAGTATCCAGTATGGTGTAGCGAGATCTTAACACCCATCCATTCACGATTGAATCTATGACCTCATCCCTCTCTAACCCAATATCTGTGTATTTAACTGGAGCACCGCTTCTAAGTAAAACATCTTCGATTTTACTGACAGGCCTTACATATTCGTAAACAGAATTCCATATGCTATCCCAGTTGTCAATTACATACTCGATCTCCGATTTTTTGTCATGCCATTCAAGGTATTTTTTTTCTACCTGGTCATAAAGCCCCTTTCCATAATTTTTATACTTTCTCAAAAGAAACCGTTTGAGTTCTTCTCTTTCCATGTAGGTATTTTTTAGCTTTTCGAGAGACACCTTCTTTTTTACAGGGTATTCTGAGGTGAAATCGAATAGGCGAATAGCCATAGGAGTTGCAATCCCAACCTGTGTACCATGAAAATTTTTCTCCTTTTTATTCATTAAGTTTAAAAGGTCCCAGTAGTGCGATATCGCATGTTCTGTACCTGATGAAGGTGTTGAATTCTTAACAATTGTCATACTGAGACCTGATCTCATAATACTGTCCGTTAATATCTCTATCCCTTTTTCTGATTTTTCCCCGATCTCTTCAGCCGCCTCCATATACAGTGTTTCTGTTTTGTCAGTTATGTGAAAGGTGGTCGGACAGAAGTAGGTCTTTTTAACTATCTGCGAGAGCTTCCAGTCTGCAACAGATGTGGCCTTTGAAAGTATGTCTCCGTACCCTGATAAGACCATTTCTACAGGAGATTTGGCCAGTATGTTTATATCTGCAAAAATAGCTGTTAATGTCTTAACGGGGAGTGTTTTCTTTATCCCTCCCTCGGTCATGGCGGCAAGTATAGAGGTATATCCGTTCATAGAAGGGGCGGTTGCTATTAATATAACGGGGATGCCAAGAAGATCCCCCGCATATTTTGTTATGTCGCTTATGACCCCTGATCCTATCGCAATTAGATAGTTGACTTTGCCTCTGAAAAAGTCAGCAGCCTTTTTAGAGTTTTCTATTTCCGGAAGAACAAGCCCGCTGTCCTTTTCAAAAGTGTACTCGAGGCTTTTTATTCCGCTTTCATTAAGAACTGCTACAGCGGAATTAACAACCTTGTTTTCGATCTTGCGGTCGTATATTATACCGGCATCTCCCTTGATATCAATTGAATCCAGTACTGTTTTAACCTCCTTAACAATTTCTTTCCCTATTACAAGTTTTTTTATCGGAATTTCATGAATTTTTCCGCATGAGCATTTAAAAGAGCTGTTCATTATCTCAGTTGTAGGTAGGTTAATAACTTCATCGAATGATAGATTGTTTAATTGCATTCAATTCCCCATTCATAAGCATGTAAAATCTGATATTTTGTTAAGATAAAGTTAATATAATGTTAAATCACCTGAAATTCTAATTAATTTTTTTGTGTTGACTTGTCAAAAAATCAACTTTAAATTGGTTGATTAATAACTTTAAGGCATAGTTATAATAATTAAACGTTAGATTCTTATTCAAAAGCGGGTTTAAAATGGACTTAAGAGAGAAGGTTATATATCAGCAGATTGCAGAAGCATCTTTGAAGTTGGAGTATTTAAAGGATATCTCAATTGGAATCCCCGACACCTATATAGAGAAGCTTGCAAATTATTTGAACGAGGCTGAAAAATCTTTAAAAGATCAGAAAAATATTATTGCCAAGAACAGGGTTGAACAGTTCGAAAACCTCTTTTCCGAAATAGAGGACAAGTTTTTTACAAATTTAACACCGCGGCAGATCGATTTTATATCGAGAAGTGAACAGAGGCCAAAAACTCTTGATTATACAAAGACTGTCTTCGAAGATTTTAAAGAGATAAAGGGACTTGATTCAAATAATGTTGACCCTGCTATCGTGTGTGGTTTTGCGAAACTTCTCGGCCATGATGTTATGGTGATCGGGCATGAGAAGGGTAGTTTTAA
>JALXDB010000156.1 GCA_026990615.1 Spirochaetota bacterium | reverse complement strand
GTGAAAGGTCGATTTGCGCTCTAGTTTGATTTGGTCTGAAAATTTTTGCAAAGTTGGAAATATTCATACCGTAGAATTTTTTCCTATATATTTATTCCGTATATATTTATTTCATTCTATTTTTTTTATGCCTCTATTAAAGATCTTTATCTTTTTTTAGCAAAAATCTTAAGTTTCTTCATTTGTTTATTCATTGGATATCTCCGCGGTTTTTCTGCGTCTTTGTTTTTTATTGCGGAACAGGCTATCCTTATAGCCGGTTATACTCAGAGCTGGCTAACTTTAAAATTGATTATCTTCAAATCCGTTTGTCCCCGAAAGGCAATCCCTGTATGGTTAAAAGGTTTTTCCCTGAATAAATACTTTTTTGTTCGAAAAGGTAAACAGACAATTTTAGTATTGGCTTAATTTGTCGTATTCAATTTAAAATATTATACTTATCTAACAGTTAAAGGAGATAGCTATGGATGTTGAAAAAATAATAAACACTGGATTGAAGAAGATAAAGCCGTATATCCCCGGTACGCCTATAATCGAGATTGCAAGAAAGTATGGAATTGAAAATCCTATTAAGATGAATTCAAATGAGAATCCCCTCGGAACATCTATAAAAGCGGTAGAGAAGGCCGAGAAATCTTTGAAAAATATAAATATATACCCCGATCCTGAAAGCAGGAAGTTGAGGGAGACCCTGGCTGTGATGCATGGTGTAAACGCTGAAAATGTAGTTGTGGGGAGTGGAGGTGATGAGCTTTTTTACTATATAGCAATGGCATTTCTTAACGATAATGACGAGGCTATTATTCCTGAGATTACTTTCCCTATATATGAAACTGCAGTCAACATTATGAGGGGCAGGGTTGTAAAATCTGGAATGAGGGGTATGAGGATCGATCTTGAGGATATTCTGAATAGATTAAGCATAAGCACAAAACTTATATTTTTTTGTAATCCTAACAATCCCACAGGAGATGCCATATCCCACGACGAATTTAGCTCCTTCATTGAAAGAGTTCCTGAAGATGTTATTGTGGTTGTCGATGAAGCCTACGGAGATTTTAATGAACTTGATGACTTTCCCCGTACTGTGGATCTGTTGAAATCGGGTTTTAGAAATATAGTGCTTGTAAAAACACTCTCAAAATCCCATGGCTTTGCAGGTTTGAGAGTTGGATATGCAATTGTAGATGAAATAATTGCGGAATTGATAAACAGAATTAGACTGCCTTTCAACCTGACCCTGATATCTCAGGAGGCTGCTGTTGAGGCTTTGCGTGATAAGGAGTTTTATACAAAAACAATAGACCTTGTTCGCAGGGAGAGGAAGAGGTACTATAGCTTTTTTGAATCCCTTGGATTAAAATATTTTAAATCGCATACAAACTACATCCTGGTCGATGTTATGAAAGACGCATCCGAGGTAACAGAAGAACTCATGAAGAGGGGCATCCTTGTCAGAAACGCCTCATCATACGGTTTTCCAACATTTATACGCGTTACAATAGGAACAGAAGAACAGAATGATATTTTTATGAAGACCTTCAAGGATATAGTTAAAAAACAGCTGAAGCTATAGATGTTATAAAAAGAAACGGTTAAAAAGATGGATGAAAATAAAAAATTGCTACTTTTTGATGTTGACTATACCCTCGTTAAAGGCTCCAAGCTCCATAAGGAGGCAATTGTAGAGGGAATAAAACGGGTATTCAACACCGATGCCCCCATAGAAAAATTGAAGCTTCATGGCATGACAGACGGACAGATCATTCTCGACCTTTTAAAGTTAAGTGGATTTGTGGATAAGGGGAATGAAAAAGTTTTACACAAAAAAGAGATATCGGGTGATTTAAAGAGGTGTATGGATGAGGCTGTGAAGTATTACTATGAAAATATAGAAAGGGAAAATACCGAGATGCTCAGAGGAGTTAAAGATTTGCTGGATATATTAAAAAATCGGAAAGATGTAATATTAGGCCTATTAACCGGAAATATTGAAAAGATAGCTTACGGTAAGCTCGGAACGGTTGGAATTGCAGA
>JALXDB010000155.1 GCA_026990615.1 Spirochaetota bacterium | reverse complement strand
AAAAGGTCAGTATGAATTAGGGAGACAGTATTCTTTACTTTTCAAGCTTTTCTACAAGTTTTTCAGCTTCCTGAATTAATTTAATTATTCCCTCATCTTTTATTTTGTAGCAGGCTTCGTTTCCCTTTTTTGTTTTTATCAGTAGATTGTGATTTTTTAGTATGGCAAGATGCTGTGAGGTGTTAGGCTGGTTGATATTCAATTCTTTACTTATATCGTTCACACATATATTCTTTTCATAGATGGTTTTTATAATATTAATTCTTGTAGGATGGGCGATAGCCTTGAAAAACCCGGCCAGTTTGTTGTTATCTTCCATTTCTCACCTTATAAAAGATAATTAGTATATAAATATATAATAATAAAAAATACAAAAGGCAGGCTGTTTTTTTCAACCTGCCCATCTTTCTTACTGTATTATTGCTAAAATATCACTTCTCTGAACAACGAGGTATTTTTTACCCTCAAATTCAATTTCATCACCGGTGTATTTTCCAAAAATAATTTTGTCACCTTCCTTTAAAAAATCTTTTAGTTCTTCGTCGGTACCAATCGCAATAACCTTACCCATCTGTGGTTTTTCTTTTGCTGTATCTGGTATGTAAATTCCACCCGGTGTTTTTTGTTCTTCTGGTTCTTCTGGTTCAACTAATACCTTATCATCGATAACTTTTAACTTCATATACGCCCTCCTGAATTTGAATTATTTTCACTTAGTTTCTGATGTTGAGTAACCTGTCAATCTCAGCTTTGTTAAATCCAACTATTGGTCTGTTGTTAATAAGGATAACTGGAACTCCCATTTGTCCTGTTCTTCTTACAACATCTCGTGCTGCTCTTTCGTCTTTAGAGACATCTACATCTCTGAATCTGAACCCCTTTTCCCGCAGGTATCTTTTAACTTTATTGCACCATGGACAACTCGGTGTTGAGAATACGATTATCCTTGGAGCACTTTTTGGTACCGCCATTTAGAACCCCTCTATTAGATTTTTCGCATAATAAGTTAATAAAAAGTGGGCGAAAAGTAAATTAAAAACTCAAGCGATAACTATTTCAATACCGGCCTTGGAGTACTGATCCTTAATTTCTTTCGGTAGCTTTGAATCTGTTATAATAAGATCTACCGATTCAAGGGGAGCAAAGGTTCTAGATGTGACAAGCTCAAATTTGTGAGAGTCAATGAGAAGAATAATCTTTTTAGCAGCTCTTATCATTGTTTTTTTGATAGATATATCAAGCCACGCCGGATCTGTCAGGCCCTTTTCCAGGGAAATGCCAGAAGCCGCAACGAAGAGTATATCTGCATTTAATTCATTGTACAAATTTTCCACTTCACTACCCGTGAATGTCATTGTAAGGCGGTTAAGAACACCTCCTGCTACAATAAGTTCATGGTTTTCATTGTTTGCTATTATCCACGCTATATTTAATGCGTGGGTTATAACCCTCAGCTTCTTTTTTGGATCTATATACCTGGCAAAGCATTCATTGGTTGAACCACCGTCAATTATAATAGTTGAGTTATCGGGGAGATATTCCTGGGCCTTCTGACCTATCCTCTCTTTTTCGGGTTTGTATTCTTTGTTACGCTTTAGAAAGGTTGTGGCAAGACTTATATTCTCACTGTTTTCAGATATAGCCCCCCCGTGTACTCTTTTTACCAGCCCCATTTTTGATAGGTAGTCTATATCCCTTCTAATTGTCATATCTGTGACATTGAACTTTTTTCCCAGATTTGAGATTCTTATAGAACCTTCCTGTTCTATGAGTTTTAGTATTTCCTGCCGTCTCTTCTCCGCAATCATTGTTTTCAACACTTCCTTAATAAAGTTTTTATATTTTTTCAATAAAAATATAATAAAAATATTGAAGATCTGTAACACTATAAAAATATTCTTAAATATTATTGCAGATTATGTTTATATATGTCAAGTAATTTTATAAATTCTTGACTATTTTTACAAAAAGTCATATAATTTAACAGAATATTACATAAGTTTTACATTGATTTTGTTAAATTTTTGCATATTTCTATA
>JALXDB010000154.1 GCA_026990615.1 Spirochaetota bacterium | reverse complement strand
ATACGGTTCTTATGGCTTCAATAAGTTTTCCCGACAGAAAGATAGATGTAAGAGGAGTTGTGACCAGATTTAATCCTTCTACCTCTGAATATGCACTTAAATTTTTAGAGATTGATAAGGATGATGTTGATTATATTGAATCTCTTAAAGAAGAATCGATTTAATTTTTTTATTTGATGTGAGGATAGTTGTATTTATCTTTAACTGGTAGAGGGGGAATGTTTCCAATTGAAGATGTTTACAGTTACTGTTTATTTTGAGGGTTTATATTTAGGTAGAAAAACATGATCAGGAGGTTTTTTAATGGCCTTAAAAAATGAGTCGCAGTTGAATAGCCTTATAGGTGAGGGGTCAGTCTTTGACGGTAGATTTTACATCAATGGGTCCCTTCAGGTTGACGGAAGGTTTGAGGGGGAGATAAAAACAAAAGATCAGTTGATAGTGGGAAAGACCGGAAAGGTAAAAACTGATATCGTGGCCAAAAGAGTCATAGTGGGAGGAACTGTTATTGGCAATATAGATGCTGAGGAAGAAGTACATCTTTTATCTACCGGAAGGGTGCTCGGGAATATAAGAGCACCAAAAATAAATATAGAGGAAGGGGTAGTGGTTGAAGGGGAGATAACGATAACCGGCGGTCAGAAAAAGGATGTAAGAAAGGTTATTGAAGAATCCTTTAATGAAGGACCGAAAATCGAGGATCTGTTAAGCGGTAAGACGAACAATGTTGAAGCTGAGAGGGGAAGCTCTTTAAATGCAGGAGATAAAAAATAGCAATGAAATAAATTACATCAGGCAGGCTTGCAGAATAGTGGGAGAACTGCTTGATTTTTTAAAAGATATTATTAAGCCGGGAGTTACAACCGGCTGGCTCGATCAAAAGGCCGAGGATTTTATCAGAAGGAAAGGGGGAACTCCGGCCTTTAAAGGGTACAATGGATTTCCGGCTTCCATCTGTACCTCGGTAAATGAGGAGGTTATACACGGGATACCGGGACCTTACAGGCTTAAAGAAGGTGATATTATAAGTATAGATGTAGGGGTAAATAAAGAGGGGTATTTTGGAGATGCAGCAATAACCGTTGCTGTTGGCAATATTTCTGATGAAAAGAGAAGATTAATGAAAGTTACAGAAGAGGCCCTGTATGCAGGAATCTCAAAAGCGGTTGCAGGAAATCATGTCTCCGATATTTCTGTGGCGGTGCAAAGGGTTGTGGAAAGCAATGGATTCTCGGTGGTAAGGGATTATGTTGGACATGGAGTGGGGAAGAAGCTACATGAAGAGCCCCCAATTCCTAACTTTAAAACTGCCGGGAGAGGCCCGAAGCTGTACTCAGGTATGACCATAGCAATAGAGCCTATGGTCAACGCCGGCACCTACGAGGTTTTTGTAAAGGATGACAACTGGACTGTTGTTACCCGCGATGGTAAGCCTTCTGCACATTTTGAACATACTGTGCTTGTGAGAGAAGGAGAACCAGAGATTCTGACACTGGTTTAGCTAAGATGCCACCTTACAGGATTATTGATCATCCATCCGATGTAGGACTTGAGATAATATCGGAAAGTATTGAGGACCTTTTTGCCGATGCAATAAAAGGTCTTTTTTCCTTGATTACCGGAGAAAAATACAATCGTAGATTTAGCCGTAAAGTCAAAAAATCAAAAAGAAGAATCGTAATCAGGTATGACAGGATAGAAAATGCTCTGATAGAACTTCTTAATAGAATTATATACTTCGTTTACACGAAGGGCATTCTATTTTACGATCCAAGGGTGAAGATTAAAAAGGGAAAAATTATTCTGAGGAGCAGGGTGATAAAAGACGGATTTCAGTTTATGGAGAGGGAGATAAAGGCAGCAACATATCATAATCTCTCAATTGTTGGGGAGGACGGAAAATACGAAACAACAATTATATTTGATGTGTAAATGCTATCTCATTCTATTTTATTCTACTGTAAAAATCGGTTCTTTCTTTAATTTAGATAAAGCTCCCAAACATCTTTTGCGATGGTGAAATTATAAGTAAGGTTATAAG
>JALXDB010000153.1:5972-7080 GCA_026990615.1 Spirochaetota bacterium | reverse complement strand
TTTTTTTCCCGTTTATCTATTTTTTATCACGAATAATAACATCGAAAAAAAGTGACCGAGATGAACATATTTATAGAGACAGATTATCAAAAGATGAATTGATTTCTGCTATTGATGTAACCTCGGAGGTAGGTCTTGATACAACATCCATAAGTGTTTTGAGAAATCTCGTTGATTTGATTGATAAACCTGTCACAGAATTAATGATTCCAAGATCAAACATCCAGGCATTTGATATTAATATAAAATGGAGTGAATTAACTGACAAAGTTAAGGAGTTGGGTATAAGTGAAATTCTCTTTTACAGGGAAAACATAGACAATATAGTTGGCTATATAACAAAGGAGAAGCTCCTTTTTTTAAGAAAGAAAGACCTTAAAAAGGAGTTGAAAGAACCTCTTTTTATCCCCGAAACGAAATCTATTTTAAACCTGCTTACAGATTTTAAAAAAAATAATGAATTTTTGGCAGTAATTCTGGATGAATACGGGGGTACAGCCGGTCTGATTACAGTTAAGGATATTTTAGATTATATATTTGTCAGAGATATTCTTGTTGGATCTGATATAGTTAAGGTAGGTGAAAAAAAATGGAAGATAAATGGAGAGACACCTGTTTCTGTTGTTAATTCGTATTTTCATCTGGATCTTCCAACTGAAAACAACACAATTAGTGGTTATGTAATTAATAAGACTGGTTACATACCTCCGTCAGGTACAGAAATTAAGCTCGATGACGAGTATCTAGTTAAGATAGTTAGGAGTAATGAAAAACAGATTGAATCACTGGAGATTGTAAAAATTGACTAGTATTATAATTTTGATTTTTATTCTGATATTATTCTGGGCCTTCTTCTCAGGGGCTGAAACTGCCTTTATTTCAAGTGATAGGCTTAAACTAAGAAAAATGGAAAAGGAGGGATCTAGAAGGGCTAAAATAGCTCTTTTTTTAATAGAAAAACCTGAAAGAATTCTAACAACTGTTTTAATAGGGACAAATCTTTCGCTTGTTCTTGCAGCAAATTTAACAGCAAAACTCTTTTATCAGATATATGGGAAACCAAGACCTATAAGTTCCATTATTACAATAACAGTGCTTTCTCTATTTT
>JALXDB010000153.1:0-5962 GCA_026990615.1 Spirochaetota bacterium | reverse complement strand
TTCTTCCAAAGAATCTCGCCTTTAAAAATAATATAAAGTTTACGCTTCTTTCTTCATATCCATTAATGTTTTTCTATATTCTTTTTTATCCAGTAATACTTGTACTTTCAGTAGTTACAAGAATATTTATTAAAATTGTAGGAATAGAATATACCGGATTAATTCCATCCATATTCAAAGAGAAGGAAGATGTAAGAATATTTTTTCAGGTTAGTATTGGTAAGCAATTTGATAGGGAAAAAACGAGGTATTTTGTAGACTCTTTAGATTTTGGAACCAAGATACTTGCCGATATTCAAATTCCACTTGTTGATATTAAAGCTATTAAATACGAGAGTAGTATCGGTGATGCAGTAAATTTTATTAAAAAGTATCATAAGTCTGTGATTCCTGTATACAAGTCCCGGATAGATGACATAGTGGGTGTTGTAATGCCCAGAAGTATATTAAATCAGCAAAAAGATAGGCCGGTTAGTGAAGTGATGGATGATCCTAAGTTTGTGCCTGAAACAAAATCAATAAATGATCTTTACAGGGAAATGTTTGAGAACGATATTGCTGTGGTATTTGGTGTTGATGAGCATGGTGGAGTTACAGGACTTGCAACTATTTATGATATTGGTGAAGAAATTATAGGTAAAATTAGTTCACTTGAAGAGAAGAAAAATCTAATTGTTAAAATCTCTCCTACCGAATACCTTGTAGATGGGGATGTTGAAATTGATGAGCTAAATCATCTTTTAGCTATTGATCTGGGAGCTGAAGGAGTAAATACTTTAAACGGACTGGTTACAAAGGTACTTGGCAGAATACCTGAGAAGGGAAGTACGATAAAGCTTAAAAATTGTATTATCACAGTTGAAAAAAGCTCTAAAAAGAGAGCAGAACTTCTCAGGGTTAAAAGGCTTCCAGGAAATTAGGTTATAAAATAATGATATGAATATTTGTCATTTTTTCTTTTACGAAATTGATCAAGCTATTATATTATTTCGCATATCGGTAGTTTACATATCGATAGATATAAGCTAAAAACTGGTAGAATAGGGCCGCGTATGAGTAAAAAAAATAAAAGTAGGATTACCTTTTTAGTTACTACGATCTTTTTAGTTCTAACTGTTCTCACTGTTTTAGCTGCTGATAGCACTGAAAGTTTTGAAGGCAAAAAGATCTATAAGGTTGCTTTTAAAGGTTTGGTACAGAATGATGTTCTGACAATTAAGAGTGTATTAAAAACAGCTCCTAAAACAAAATTTTCTCAGAAAGTAATTGATGAAGATATAAAAAAACTTTATGATCTCCATCTTTTTAAAAATATAAAAGTTGATGTTAAAGATACAGAGAATGGACTAATTGTAACCTTTATATTTGAAGAGTTGCCAACTATACATGATGTTATTGTAAAGGGAAATAAGAAGCTTGCCAAGAGAACCATACTGGATGAAATAGTTATAAAAAAGGGTGATGTTTTTAGTGAGAAAAGCATCTCTGATGATATAGAAAGGATTAAGAAGCTTTACAGAGAGAAAGGGTTTCCGAGCACACAGGTAACCTATACAATAAAGGATGTATCTGTAAAGAATAAAAAAACAGGAGTAGAAAAGAAACAAGTCGATGTTATTTTCAATATAAAAGAAAGCAAAAGAGAAATTATCAGGAAGATAGCGTTCAGCGGAGTGATGGTATTCAAAGAAGAAAAGATTAAGAGGGTGATGAAAACAAAAGAAAGGGGATATCTGATATTTTCATGTGGCTATTTTAACGAGGAAGAGTTTGAGGCAGATAAAGACAGAATTATCTCACTCTACAACGAAAAAGGATATATAGATGCTGAAATAGTGAAGGTAGACAAGAAAGTTGAATATAATGCCAAGAGAAATCGCGATGAAATATACCTTACGATTTATATAAAAGAAGGGAAGCAGTACAAGTTCGATGGTGTTGTGATCAGTGGTAACAGGGTATTTACCAGTAGTGAGTTGTATTCGCTCATAAAACTGAAAAAGGGTGATGTGTTTAATAAAAAAGAATGGGAAGCGGATATTCAGGCAATTAGAAATCTCCTGGCTGAAAATGGATATATCTATTACAAGATGAATATAGAAGAGCATAAGGATCCGATTAAGTTAACTGTATCTTATCATATTACCTTAAATGAAGGAAACAAGGCGCATGTAGAACATATATTTATAACTGGCAATAAAAAGACAAAGGATTTTGTAATAAGAAGAGAGCTATTAATTCATGAAGGCGAAATTTTTAATTCAAAGAAAATACAGGAGTCTATTAACAGGCTGTATAACCTACAGTATTTTTCCTCCGTTAACATAGATGTGAAGCCAGGTTCTGAACCAGGTCTGGTGGACCTGATATTCAATGTAGAAGAACAGAGAACCGGAATGTTCAGTTTCGGTTTAAGTTATTCCACAGCCGGTTATGGTTTTTCACTTTTTGAAGAGGTTTCCGCTAATAATTTTCTGGGTAGAGGTATAAAACTTCACGAAAAGGTTAGCCTGGGTTTTACTAACCAGTCTATAGAGTTTGGTGTTGATGAACCGTGGTTGTTGAACACACCCACATCAGTGGGCTTAACTCTAAAATGGAATAGGGTTGAATATGACAATGTATACACCTACAATGACGGTAATGTTACATCTGATGGAATAGAGTATCCTGATGGTGTCACTATTAACGGTGATGGCACCTTCGATTACTCCGATGTAAATACGATGAAGTATACCAACACCAGTTATTCAATTGCCTTAAGAGGGGGAAGAAGATTTGCAAGATACTATGGTGTAAATAGTGAAATATCTTTTTCTGTTTATAGAAATTATTCTAAAACTGATGACATACCATTTGATGCAAGTCTGCGTGAGCAGTACTATAATGGATGGCCGTGGCAGTGGAAAAACTATCTCAGCATTACTGGATACAGAGACTCGAGGGATTTAAGCATTTTTGCTACACGGGGCACTTACGTTTCACAGAACATTACACTGTACGGTGGACTTTTAGGAGGAAAAAGTAATTTTATAAAACTTAACACAGACATGAATGCCAATATAAGAACGTTCTGGAAATTCGTTTTATCCGGTAGATTAAATTTTGCCTTTATTGTGCCTTACCCTGGATACAGTTTGACGCTTGACGATAATGATTATTTACGGGTTGACTGCATGAATGAGGGAAGAGGATGGCAGAATACAAGTCAGTGGGGGTCTTTGTATATTAGAAGAGGGAAAGCTATGCTTAATATGAGCATAGAACACAGGTTTCCAATCGAGCGAAGGTTTGTATGGGGATTAACATTTTTCGATGCAAGTGGAATATATAGTGAACCTTCATCGTTTACCCTCGATCCAAAAGAACTTTATTACAGTACCGGACTTGGAGTTAGTTTCATTATACCCGGATTTCCTATAAGATTGTATCTTGCAAGAAGATTTAAATACGACAAAACTCTGCACAAGCTACAGTTGGTTAACGATCAACATTTCTTCAAGAGCTGGGATTTTATATTTGCAGTTGCAGGACTTTTCTAAGGTAAAGGAGGAGGTATATGAGAAAGGCTCTGATTACTTTTATTTTTGTTTTTCTATTTGTGATTACAGGATTTTCGCTGTATCCTTTAACATTGGTTAGAGTAGGGTATATAGAACTTGAGCATATCGTTAACACCTATACCTCTAAATACCTTGATGTTGAAATTTCGATTAGAGAGAAGTATGTAGATGAACTCCAGAAAAAATACAGCGAGGACTACTACAACATGAGTTCTGAAGAACTTGACAAATTGCGTACAGAAATTAGTGATCAGGATGATGTATTAAGAATGTTGAAAAATAACAAATTTTCATGGGAAAACAACGGCGAACTTGATGATAGTATTATAGAACAAATAATACAGAGAGATATAATGGAAGCTATCAAAAAAACAAGTGAAATAGAAGGGTTTAACCTTATTTTAGATAATACGGGTAATTTTGTTTATGGAAGTGATGACATAAACTTAACGGATAAAGTTCTATTTAGATTGGATGAAAAGCTACTCGATCTTCAGAATTCAAAGCCTTTAGCCCCTCTTTCCCTGGAATTGGAAGAGAATAATACACAGGAAAACAAACCAGATAATACTACTCAAGATACTAATAATGATGAATAAGAATAGATATCAGGAGGTTTGCTGATGGAAAAAGGAAAAAAAACTATGGATATTAATGAAATAAAATCGTATATTCCGCACAGATATCCATTTTTATTTCTTGACAGAGTGATAGATATCAAGGAAAAAGGTCTTGTTGCTATTAAGAACTTAAGTGGAAATGAATACTTTTTTCAGGGACATTTCCCGGAATATCCTGTTATGCCGGGCGTTATCCAGATTGAGGCAATGGCACAGGCTGCAGCATTATTTGTAATCTACAAGTACAATTTAAAAAACAAACCAGTTTACTTTATGGCTCTCGATAAAGTTAAATTCAGGAACCAGGTTCTACCAGGAGATGTATTCAGGATAGAGGTAGAGGTAATAAGGTTCGGCGGAAAAGTGGCAAGATGCAGGGGAGTTGGTTATGTTGATGATAAGGTTGTTGTAGAAGCAGAAATGGTAGCTATGATCGATATGTAGGGTGTGGTATAGACAGTGTTATTTCATTAAATTTAACTGATGCGGAGAGATGTATCATGGCAATACATCCAACGGCTGTAATAGATAGGAAAGCTGAAATAGGAGATAATAATGAGATTGGCCCTTATGTAGTGATAGATGCAAATGTGAAGATTGGTAATAACAACTGGATTGGACCTGGTACAATAATTACAGGTTTTACAACAATTGGTAATAATAATAAAATACACGGTAATGTTTATATAGGAAATCTCCCGCAGGATGTTGCTTTTCAGAATGTTAGAAGTTTTGTAAGAATAGGTTCAAATAATATAATCAGAGAGTATGCAACTGTTCACAGGGGGACAAAAGAGGATAGTGAAACAATAATAGGAGACAATAATTTTCTTATGGTAGCAACGCATGTTGCTCATAACTGTAAATTGGGAAACAATATTGTTATGGTTAATTCTGCAAGTCTTGGGGGATATGTTGAAGTTCATGATTATGCTTTTTTAGGTGGTTTTGTTATTGTTCATCAATTCTGTAGAATTGGTAGTTATACAATGAGTGGTATCCTAACAAAAATTGTTAAGGACGTTCCTCCTTTTATGCTTGTAGATGGTAATCCTGCCAGGGTTAGGGGTATTAATGTTGTTGGCCTAAGAAGGAGGGGGTTCAGTAGCGAGAGAAGAAATGTTATAAGAAATGCTTTTAAGATTATTTACAGATCGGGGTACAACCTGAAGCATTCTCTTGAGTTGTTGGGCAATTTAATTGATGAATATCCAGATTACGGAGAAGATATTAAATTAATCATAGATTTTATCAACAATTCAAAAAGGGGGATTATATTAAAGTCTGAAGTGGATTGATTAAAAATTACTATTAGTATACAAAAAGGAGTTAATATTTAAAAAATTATGGGACATTTTGTAGGAATTGATTTTGGGAAGCGTAGAGTAGGAGTTGCAATTAGTGATAAAGATAAAAAAATTGCTTTTCCCCTTACAGTTTTGGATAGAAAAGAACATAAAGATATATTTTCTGCACTTAAAGAGGTTTTAAAAGATAGAGTGGTTGAGAAGTTTATAATCGGGTTACCACTTAGGACTGATGGTAAAGATTCCAAAATAGTTGATTCAGTTATGGATTTTTCTAAAAAACTAAAGGCTTTCTTCAATGTAGAAGTTGTAGAGTGGGATGAAAGGTACACATCAGCTATAGCTAGAAATGTCCTTGATTTAAATAATGTAAATAGAAAAAAACAGAAAAGTATTATAGATAAAATATCAGCTCAGATCATTTTACAGTCCTACCTTGATTATATAAACATAAATTAATTTTCATATAATG
>JALXDB010000152.1 GCA_026990615.1 Spirochaetota bacterium | reverse complement strand
CCTCAATTTTAGCAGCGGGAAACCTATCCATAAGGGTCTTTTTCATCAGATAATTAGCAGCCATAACTCCATAGGTAAGGTCAGATGCTCTCTTTTCATATCTAAAACTTGATATGTTGGATCTGTAAAGGGCAACAAGGGCTATCGAAACTATCACAATCGCTATTAAAACCTCAACGAGGGTAAAGGCTTTAAATTTAAACGGTTTTCCGGATTTCAATTCTGATATTTTCACAAACTAAACCTCATCAAAAATCTTAACTGTTATTATACATTAACAAAAGATAATATATTTAATGTGTACACATTACTCAATACAGATTTTAATAAGGCTAAAATAGACAACCAGCTTAAATATTATTAATTTTGTGGTATCAAAGAGAGGTAAAAAATTATGGGGAAATTACCTGTAGTAGCTGTTCAGGGAGAAGAGGGATCTTTCAGCCAGGAGGCCGGACTAAAATACTGGGGACAGCCTGTTGAATTCATACCCAAAAAAACATTCGATGAAGTAATTAAGTCTGTAGAAAAAGATGAGGCGGAGTATGGCATTCTTCCAATCGAAAACTCACTGATTGGCAGCATATCCACAACCTACGATCTTCTGCTGGAATCAAATCTTCTAATTGTCGGTGAAGTCATATCACAGATATCACACTACCTTCTCGCCTTAAAAAAGGTTCCGGTCAAAGAAATAAAAAGAATATACTCACATCCTGCTGCCCTATCCCAGTGCTCCACATTCCTGGAAAACCTCACAGATTGTGAAATAATACCGGTGTACGATACAGCCGGAAGCGCTATGAAAATCTCAATTGAAAAAGATGAAAAGGCGGCTGCTATTGCCAGCAAACTGTCGGCAAAGATATACAATCTGGAGATTATTGCTGAAAAGCTCGAAGATTACCCTCACAACCAGACTAGATTTATAATAGTTGGCAAACCCGACAAAGAGGTGTACAGTAAAAACTCGAAAACCTCTATCATATTTACCACTCTACATCAACCGGGCTCCCTGTTTAACATACTGAAAATTTTCAACGATTACGGGATAAACCTGACAAAGCTTGAATCGAGGCCCCACAAAACAGAGCCATGGCGCTACTATTTTTACCTTGACTTTGAGGGACACAGGAGAGATAAACTGATCCACGAGGCCCTCGATGAACTCAGAGAACAGACAAACTTCTTAAAGATACTGGGCAGTTACCCATCCTGGTCCGAATCCAGAAGAATCGAGCAGATACATATAAGCACAGGAGATATAGAGGAAAAGGACAAATCACATCTGCCCCTATACAGCCTTGATAGAAAGGGTTCATACACACATATAACGCTGAAAGATGAGGATATGCCTGAAGTATCAATAGGAGATGGGTCGTTCACAATAATAGCCGGCCCCTGTTCAGTGGAGGGAAGAAAACAGCTCTTTAAAACGGCAAATCTCATAAGAGAATCAGGGGTAAGAATACTCAGAGGAGGGGCATTTAAACCCCGCACATCACCCTACAGTTTTCAGGGCCTGGGCGAGGAGGGATTAAAGCTCCTGAAAGAGGTTAAGGAAACATACGGACTGTACACAATTTCGGAGGTTCTCTCTCCTGCAGATGTTGATCTGGTTGCCGAGTATGTAGATATTCTGCAGATTGGCGCAAGGAATATGCAGAATTTCATCCTTTTAAAGGAGATAGGGCTGGCCAAAAAACCCGTACTTTTGAAAAGAGGAATGTCGGCAACAATTAAAGAGTTTCTGCTATCAGCGGAATACATACTGGCGCAGGGCAACGACAGGGTAATCCTGTGTGAAAGGGGTATAAGGACATTTGAAACATCCACAAGAAACACCCTTGATCTCTCGGCCGTTCCAATCCTTAAAGAAAAGACCCATCTTCCGGTATTTGTGGACCCGAGCCATGCAACGGGGAATAGGAAGCTGGTTCTTCCCATGGCAAAAGCTGCGCTTGTGGCAGGTGCAGACGGGGTAATTGTCGAGGTTCATTTCCAGCCAGAATCGGCCTTAAGCGATGGGAACCAGTCGCTAGATCCCGACAGCTACAAAAGATTTATCAGAGAGATTTCTGAGCTCGAAAAAAAGCTAAAGTAACAGACCGGAAAACAGATAGCAAATAGACCGGCCTGTAAATCAACTATAAAAAGCCAAAGTAGAAGGCCATAAAATGTACAGCAAATAGGCCTGGTGTAAGAACAATGGCAAAAAGGTGTCCGTCAAAATTGGCAATGAAAATCACCTATCTTCGACAAAGGAAATAGTCTCTCCACCAGAGGTAATAATCCTCTCAGAAGGATCTACAGTTCCGTTTACAACGGTCCCTCTTCCAATGGTTGATCCTTCAGGAATTAATATATCCTCACCAATCACCGTTATAGTTTTCTGATCCTCACTGGTTTCATCCATACCTGTATTAAGGCCGGGTCTATCAAAGCGGGTTTCCTCCTTTAAATCGAGGCCAATTTTCACATCATTTTCAATAATTCTGTTATTCCCTTTGAGGATAAGACTATTCTTTATTATACAGTTCTCACCTATTCTGTTGCCCGGTAGTATAACAGAACCCTGAACTATACTGCCCCTTCCCACATTAACATTGCTAAAAATAGTAGAGCCAATTACCCTTCCGTGGATAATAGAACCGCCCCCGATGTAGCTGTTTACTACTTCTCCTTCTTCTCCTATAAAAGATTCCGAATCCGACACCGGAGGCACCCTGGCAATCACAGACATAAACTTCTTATCTTTAAGGTACCGGACAACACTTCTATTTTCATTGAAAAACTCCCTCGTGTTTCGCATCAGATGTGAGTCACCAGCTATATCATATATCCTAGTAAAATTGTTGAACAGAACAGTATCAAACAGATCACCGGTTTTAGCTAACCTACTCCCCTCGACCTTCAGTATATCGATTAAAAGCTCCCTGCGAAGCACATAAAAATCCGACGGAACCCCATTAACCCTCAGTTTGACTATCTCATCTCCCGCGATTTCTATGCCAAACAGCTCCGGGGATTTCAGTATCACAGGGTTGGAAACCCTTGACACCAGAATGGTAGAGGTTACACTGTCAGAAACAAGCGACTCAATCAGGTTGCCAACCTCATCCCACATAAATAATTCTGCCCCTGCAGTAAAATCGTTTTTATATATAACTTCAAGAACCCTGCCCAGTACTGCGGAACCCCATATATACATGTCCGTAAAAGAATAATCCTTTAAAATTACCGGCAGTATATCTCTTGAGTTTTCATCAAATAAAATAAATCTAATATTAGCCATTTTTCTGTTTTCTTTCTATTTTAACCAGTTTGTATTGAAATTTTTTATTTTATAGTTATAATAACTATTAAAAAGGTACAGTCCATGAAAAACCACAGCGAAAATTACAATCCTATAGATATAACTCCTCTGGAAAGAGTTTTTCATATAGATAGAGAATGCTACATCATATATCTCGGCTCAGATCCGGCAGATTACAAGCCCTTTTTAAGAATAGGAACATCAAGGAACCTCTCAGAGGAAATCATAAACAGTACATACTATATTGTAATCACTGATTCTCTAACCGGCAACCCCCTACTCGAACCGGAAAACATGAATACTGCAAATCCCCATGAAAACAGATATGTAGGGGATGAAAAAAACCTCAAAGATTTTTTTAACTTTCTCAGATGTTTCAATATAAAAACCGATGGCTACCCAATAAGGGATAATATTCAAACCGAGAACAACAAAGCAGTTTTATACTTCTACGATGACGGCAATTTAGAACTACACTACAATAAAAAGTCGATATTCAATCTACATAGAAGGGAAAAAGAAGACCTTCATTTCATAGAACTTGCTAAAAAAGTTAAAGAACAGCTAAAGTACGATCCCCTTCTGATTGATGAAAAAATCCTTAAACAGAAGCCTGGATTTTTTGTAATAAACCAGAGAGCAGGAGTAGTTATAAATGGAAGGCTCCACTTCACAGGGATGCCGTTAAACTACTTTGAATCAATCGCTAAGGCAAGAATAGATCCAGATACAATAGAGTCACTAATAATTGACAGAGCAGAAGAACTCAATGAAGATTTTATCAATCTTTTGAAGAGGTCTCTTACAACAGGGAAAAAGCTTACAGTTTGCATCTCAGATGCAGAAAACAAAAAATTGATTAACTGCACAGCAGAGCTTTTCAACAGTAAAAAGAAGATATGTGATACCATAGACCTTTACAACCGCGAAATAGAATTAGATGGAGTAAGAATTTTTTCAGATCAGTTCTCAGTAAGGTTTGATCTCACAGATGGATACAGCATAACCGTGGAGAAAAAAGAGCCCCACAGTCCAAAATTGCAGGAAAAAGACGGCGAGTATATTTTGAATCCGGGAAAAAAGACTCTTACATTTTACAAAAATGGCACGACCTTTAGCATTCCGGTACTGGAAAATACAGTATACCAGATTGAAAAAGATTCTCCTCCATCTACAGAAGAGCTAAAATCTAATATAGAAAAGATGTTCTCTTTCTTCAGAGGTGTTCTTACGGATAGAGATTCTTCACTGGCAAATGTTCTGCTCACTGTATTCAAAACATTACCGGATACAGCATTGATTGAAAGACAGCTCTCCAGAATTGATAGAATGATAAAAAAATTACCGGAAGGGAGAGAATCATACATTATACTAACAACACTGGTAAACTCCATAATAGCACTCCTACCGGAAACAGATAACACAAAAAACCTTACAAAGAGGCTGCAGAAATACTCAAAAAGGTTAAAATCAAACTTTGAAAGGCCGGGGAAAAAGACTCCAGCTCTAAATTATGTACCTGTTTTAGGAACTATATACAACCTGGATATACCGTTAATAATTTACAGGTTAACGAGGGATACCTTATCCCGTACCGATATTGTAGAATCTGAGGAAATTTCAGAGAGAATATCATCCGCTGTTTACGGACCCACCCCGGGATCTATTCCACTGTTTGAAAATGAGATAGCAAAACTTGGATCTCTCATTAAGAAACTTTCAATTTCAAGGGTGAAAAAGGCTGCCTCTCCAGCCGAGCAGGTTTCTGGTGAAAAACCGGTAAAAGAAAACCTACTACCGAAAGAACATAAACCCGGGGAACATAAACTGGAGCATAAACTCGATATCGAAGAAAAACAGCCAGAATCGGTAACTCGGACTCCATATTCTGAGGAAAAAGAAATTATATCCGGTATAGATAGGGGCAAAACAGGAAAAGAACTTAAGAAAAGTGAAAAATCAAAAAAAAGGGCGGGAAAGAAAAAGATCAGAGTAATGCTATACACACTGCCTGCTATTATAGTAGTTGCCATTTTGATCCTCTTTCTAAAAAGCGGCCAGTTCACAGGAAATACAGGTCAAGATCAGAGAGCAGAACAGCAAACAAAACTATACCTGAAGAATAAAAAGGATGAAACGCACGTAAAGAGTGCTAAAAAACAGGAAGAAGAGAACCAATCGGGCAAAGGTGAGGCTTTTACTGCATTAAAAACTGAAGGAAAAAAGATGCAAAATGAGGAACCTGCCCCTAAAGAAACGGAAAATAGCAGCGGTATAAATACAAGCGAAAGGGAAAAAATAGAGAAGTTTTTAGATCTGGGGTACGTTAAACTTACAATACTGGACATTTACAAACTCACCAACAAAATTGCATTTGAAAATGGCTACCGCCGACTCTACGATCCCGAAGAGCTCGGCAGAGACCCTGATTGGATCTATCCCGGAAATGTCTTTAAACTTCCCGATGGATCGAGGTACATTGTGAAAAAGGGCGACACAATATGGTATATAGCAAAGAGATTCATAAAAAATCAGCTCGACAGGGATTGGCCTGTGTACAAAAACATTGAAAATCAAATAAAAAGGGATAAAATAAGCTTAAAGGATAAGCAGAAAACAGTAAAGATTCTGAAAGATTTAAAAAGTAATTTGTATAGTGAAAATTTTAGAAACTTAACCCAAAACTTAACTGAAATACTAAATAGAAAATAAAAAAAATAGAATAACAAAAAAATCAGAAAAATAAGATCTTTAATAATAAGATTTTTATTGTAACTTTTATTGTAATTTTTTGCTTCTTTTGTCTTTACAAGAGGGTTAAAATAATTTATCATTGTCTATTAAGCTAATAATTAATCTAATTAATATTTTAATTTTGTATTTTCAGAAAGGAGAAAACCATGGCAGGTGAACTTCCAAGAAGTCCTAACGTTTTTCACCCCACAAAACCCTCAGCTGTGGGTTCAAGAAACAGCTTGGCACAGGAAGGTAGAAATCAAAACGAAGAGTATAAAAGGCTCATAGAGGAAGAAACAGAAAAGGTATTGAAGGAGATTGCCATCAAGCTCCCCAAAGAGGTTCTTGAGAAATTAGAGGTAATGGGCGGGATAAAGCAGAAGCTCTACAACTACTTCAATCAAAACTTCCAGAATATGTTTAACCGCTACCTGGTCACGGCCGAAGATGAGATGGCCAAAAAGATCAGAAATTTCATCGACAAAGAAGAGATGAAAACCCTGGCCCGCTACACACCCAAAGAGATAGCTGAAATGCTCGACCAAATCGGCGGTGCTGACAAGTTCAATACGGGTGAAATAGAAAAATCAATCGTGAATATGTACGGCCATCTGCAGGGACACATCCAGAGAGGATTAAACGATTTAGAGAACGAAACAAACGCCCTGTTAAGGCAGAAAACCGATGTTGGCGCCTTTATAAGAGGTGAAAATGCCTATTCAATTATCAAGTGTGCCTTCAAAGACAACGTGTACAAACCCAAAACCGTCACCGATGTAAAACTTTCCGTGAATATTCTGGATTCCGAGCTGATAAGTCCGATATTCCACTACCAGGTTACTGTTGAGTATCTGATAAAAGATCAGATATCAAAAACCATAATGGACCTCATCGATAGAGAGGTAGAGAGATTCAAGGCACAGTTAGTGGATGAAGGCAAAGAGGAGCTGAGTGACGGGGAAATTATGTTCGAGAAGATGAAAAGAGTACCCCAGTACACGGACGACGACAAGGAAGATGAAAAATCAAAGAGGTATACCTT
>JALXDB010000151.1 GCA_026990615.1 Spirochaetota bacterium | reverse complement strand
AAGTTTATCCTGATATGGCTCTTATTGCCACTGTAGGAAGGGGGATGGCCCATACACCTGGGATAGCGGGCAGGATATTTGGCGCGCTGGGCAGGGAAGGAATAAATGTGAGAATGATCGATCAGGGTTCGAGTGAGATAAACATTATAATTGGTGTTGAGGTTGAGGATTTTGAAAGAGCCATAAGGGCTATATATGGAGAGTTTGTAAAGTGAATGCACTGTCTTTGTTGTTCCAAATGAAGGGCCCGACCCATGTCATTCCGAATGCTGAAAAGCTCTGACTCTTGTCATTTCGAGTGAAACGAGAAATCTCTTTTACTTTCGAACGAACGAAGTGAAGTGAGAAATCTTAACGAAGTGCTATTTTGATGCAGAAACGAAATATAACGAAATATTATAGAGCGGTGATCAAATTAAGATTTCTCGCCTTTTCAAGGCTCGAAATGACAATTATACATGTTTAGTTTATGTGCGCGAATTAAAGGCCACCCCGCTTCTAGTCATTTCGAGTGAACCGAGAAATCTTTAATAAACAACGTGGTACTATAAGTGAAGCGCCTAAATCTTAAACAGAGCAATGAATAAACCAAAGATTTCTCGCCCTCCCAGGGCTCGAAATGACATGTGACTGTGTTTTTATATTTAGTCCATTTTTTGGGAATTGCTCCGTACTGTGTCATTTCGAACGAACGAAGTGAAGTGAGAAATCTTAACGAAGTGCATCTTTGAGCGAAGCGACGAAATCTTTGTAAAGTGCTTGAGTCCTTTTAATTACAATAGAAAACCAAAGATTTCTCGCCTTTGTAAATCAAGGCTCGAAATGACAATTATCCATGTTTAGTTTATATGAGCGCGAATTAAAGGCCGCCCCGCCTTTTGTCATTTCGAGTGTAACGAGAAATCTTTAATGAACAACGTGGTACTATAAGTGAAGCGCCTAAATCTTAAACAGAGCAATGAATAAACCAAAGATTTCTCGCCCTTTTAGGGCTCGAAATGACATGCGGCTGTGTTTTTATATTTAGTCCATTTTTTAGAAATTGCCCCGTACTGTGTCATTTCGAACGAACGAAGTGAAGTGAGAAATCTTAATGATGCGCTATTTTGAACGCAGCGATGAAATTTTAATAAAACGCCGAAGTCCTTTTCGGCACAATGTAAAACCCAAGATTTCTCGCCTTTATAAATCAGGGCTCGAAATGACGTATATCCGTGTTAGTTTATATGAATACTAATTAAACGCACTGCCCATTGTCATTTTGTCAGAGGGTAGAAACCGAATAGCCTCCATCTACCGGTATTGTAGCCCCGTTCACATAGGAGGCCCTATCCGAAGCAAGAAAGGCAACAACACTGGCAATTTCTGAGGGTTCTGCCATTCTTTTTATGGGAATTGTTTTGCCTATCTCTTCAATAATTTCATCAACACTTTTATCTGCACTGGCTGCTTTGGATTTAAAAAGCTGCCTTACTCTGTCAGTTAATGTGTAGCCTGTAGCAATATTATTGATTGTAATGCCGTATTGTGCATAATTTTGCGAGAGGGTTTTTGCCCACCCAATAACTGCAAGCCTGATGCTGTTTGAAAGCATTAATCCGTTTATGGGCTGTTTCACAGTGACTGATGTGAGATTTATTATCCTGCCCCACTTCCTTTTAATCATGTCAGGTATTAAATGTTTGGTTAACTCTTCAGCGCTTAAAAAAGTTAGTTTGAAAGCAGCTTCCCATGCAGAAACATCAAATGAAAGGTCTTCTCCAGCAGGCGGCCCCCCTGCATTGTTGACCAGAATGTCGATCCTGCCGTATATTGAGATTGCCCTATCCGCAAGATTTTTTATTGATCCTGTATTTGAAAGGTCAAAGGTAATGTAGTCTGCTTCTCCTCCGCTGTCATTGATCTCTTTAACAGCCTCTTTCAAGAGGGATTCGGTTCTAGCGCACAGAATCGTTCTTGCACCCTCTCCGGCCAGGGCGATAGCGCAGGCCTTTCCTATTCCTTTAGAGGCTCCACACACAAGAGCGACCCTGTTTTTGAGATTTAAATCCATTTTACTCTCCTGATTTATGCTTTAATTAAGCTTTACCTTGGTATTAAAAATGTTTTTAATAAACCGGAATTTTTTGGCCTTCGTCTTTAACCAAAAATCGTTTTATCTTCTTTGTAGTTGTTTTTTCAAATATTCAGCTTATTCTTCGCTTACTGTTGGCAGCCCGGCCTCTATCCATCCATTGATGCCGCCGAGCATGTTGTATATTCTCTTAAAGCCGAGCTTTTTCATAATTTCTGTGGATTTTTTGCTTCTGAATCCTGATTTACAGTAAACTATATACACCTTGGTCCTGTCCAGCTTTTCCAGCTTGGATGTAAAGTCCGGTGAATAGTAGTCTATGTTTATTGCTCCGGAAATGTGCTTTTCATTAAATTCGTCTTTTGTTCTAACGTCGAGGATTATTAAATCCTTTGGGCCGGATTTTATAATTTTTTCGGCTTTATCCGGAGAAATGTCCCTGTAAAATGTTTCTGATGATACCGCCGATTTTGAGGAGCATTGATCGGAAAAAACTGGATTGACTATTATCAGTAAAAAGATGAAAAAAGCAAAATATGAAGCCAACTTAAGGTTACCCAATTTTTTATTTGGCATTTTGAACTCCTATTATTGTTTTATTTTTTATTTCTATTCTAAAAGGCCCAGCATAATACGTGCCTTTTTAATATCCTCCTGAGTTTCAAGCAGAAAATTCCTATCTTTGAGCTGATTACACACATTGATATACGATTTATCCATAGCGTCTTTTATTTTTTCAAAATCTGTCAAGCCAATGTCGTAGCATCTTGGTTTTAATAGTATTACCTGTGATCCCTTTCTTGGTTTGTGTACTTTTAATAAGCTATACTGGTTTATAGTTTTACCTTCAACACTAAAAGCGTACAGTAGCATATCATGGGGTTTTATTGTACCCTTTTCTTTTAAGGTTTCACCTCCGTATCCGAGGTCAACTGCAAGAATTACAAGATTTTTCTCGTAGAATTTTTTCTTCTGAAGCCAGTCTTCATAGGCTGAAACTATTGGCAAGTTCTCAATAACTCCTCCATCTATATAATAGTATTCTCCAATCTTCTTGGGCGGGAAAATTCCAGGAATTGAAATCGATGCAACTATGGCGTCTTTTAGGCTGACTTCAGGGGTTGATTCAGTAGAAAAAACCTTTTTTAAACTGAGCCCCAGGCCTCCTGGCTTGCCTGTACCTATATTAAAGGCAACGGCTCCATAGGGTATTGTTAGTTCACCGAGTTTTGGAATGCGGCCAAAATATCTCACTATTGTGTTTTCAATATAACTTTCGAGTCTTTTATGATTGTAGATAGCAGCTCCCTCAAAACCCTTCTTTTTAAACTGGAGTTCACTTTTAAATGTTCTGAGTATTATATGTCTGGATGCAAATCCAAAAAGATCATCTGGATTTTTTAGTTCCAGAGCGGCTTCCCTCATCTGCTTCCATGACAGCCCCGCTGCAAAGAAACCTCCGATAACCGAACCGGCGGATGTTCCATACACCCTTTCAACTTTTATGCCAAGCTCTTCTATTATTCTGATTACAGATATGTGGCATACAAGGGCAAGGCCTCCTCCTGATAGTGCTAGGTATACCTTTTTGCCCTTTAGAAATTTTAAAAACTCTTTTACGTCTTCTTTTGAAAGCATGGGGTTATGTTTCTCCTTTTTTCTGTTGAGTAACACCTTTTAATAAATCTATTAATTCATTTAAGTTGTCTATTCGTACGAGTCTGTCTCTAAGTTTTGCAGATCCCGGAATGCCTTTTATATAGTGGGGGAGGATCTTTCTCATCTCCCGAATACCCTTTAATTCTCCTTTAAACCTGCATGTCATTGTCAGGTGTTCCATGGCCGTCTGAATCTTTTCTTCTGTTGATATATGTTCGATTTTAAATGGCTCGGGGTATGCCTTTAAAGCAGAGATTATGCCAGATATTATCCATGGATTTCCTATTGTAGCGCGGCCAACCATTACAGCATCACAGCCCGTTTCAGTTATCATTTTTACAGCGTCCTCCGGATTTTTAATATCCCCGTTTCCACAGACCGGTATTTTCACCTTTTCCTTTGCCAGTGCTATATATTCCCACATACAGGGTGACGAGAATCTCCCACTTGCGGTTCTTGGATGAATTGTTATCATTGATGCTCCTGCTTCCTCCGCGGCCAGGCAGTTTTCAATAATATTTATGCTCGAATCTTTTAAACCGAGCCTCATTTTAATTGTGACCGGTCTGGAGGTAGTACTTGATATCTCTTTTACAATTCTAAAGATTAGTTCGGGGTTTTCCAGAAGCTTTGCACCGGCCCCAGATTTCATAACCTTCGGTACAGGGCATCCTGCATTTATATCGATTAAGTCGGGATTGTATTTTTCCACAATTATCTCTACAGCCCTTTTCATAATTTCCGGGACAGCTCCGAACATCTGTAATCCTACCGGCCTCTCTTCTTCCCTTATAATGCAGATTTCTTCTGTCTGTTTATTGCTGTAGATAACTGCATAAGAGCTTACCATTTCTGTAAAAGTCAGACCAGCCCCAAACTTCCTGCAAAGGATCCTGTAGCTGGAATCTGTAATACCGGCCATTGGAGCGACAAAGACATTGTTTTCTGTTTCTATACTTCCTATTCTTACCTTTTTTAAAAGGGACATTTGATCCTGTTTTATTATGGGTTTTGTTATATTACCAGAATATTCAAAGAAGTTCAATCAAGCTTTTACTATACTTACAATAGCCTGGGCGAGAATCCCATCTCCTCTTCCAAAGGAAGTAAGACCCTCCCCGGAGGTGAATGTTATACCAATATCGGAGGGAGATACATCCAGTATTTGGGAGATGGCGTCTTTCATTTGCTCTACGGTTTCTATTTTAATTACCGGTTTTTTTGCTTCAACCATAATACCCACATTGTTTATTCTGTATCCAATATCGTTAACCATTTTTGCGGCTATTTTAAGATATTCTTTGCTGTCCGTAATTCCCTTTTTAAAGAGAGGATCGGCATAGTATCCAAGGGAATGCCCGCCGCAGGCCTGGCTGATTGCATTGAAGAGGGCATGTAGAATTACATCTCCGTCAGAATTGGCACTAAGTCCGCCGCTGTCGCTTATCTTTATCCCGCCAAGTAAAAGTGGCTTTGAAAACTCTTTCTCAAAGCGGTGGCTGTCGGTGCCAAATCCTACACGTACCAAACTTTTTTCTCCTTTATCCGTTTGTAGTAGATCTTTTTTGCGAGCTCTAAATCCTGTGGGTAGGTTATTTTAAAGTTTTCTCTTGAGCATTCTATGAATTTAACAGGATTTCTTATCATTTCAACAAGTGTTGTGTCATCTGTTGCCACATATCCTTTTTTCTCTGCATTTTCAAAAGCCCTCAGGGCGATGTTGAACCTTATTACCTGGGGGGTTTGGGCTATCCATACCTTTTTTCTTTCGGGAGTTTGAACGATAAAATTGTCTTCGTCTATTATCTTGACAGTGTCAATTGCCTGAAAACCAAGGAGACTTGCCCCGAATGTTCTTGCCCCTTCAATGCACCTGTCAATTTCGCTATGCCTTACAAACGGATTTACAGCGTTATGTATCAATACAAGAGAATCTTCAGGGACTCCCTGTTTTGATAATTTCTTTAGAACATGGTAGGTAGACTCCTGTCGTGTACCGTATGCCTTTTCCAGAGCATCTACTTTTTTTATATTATTTTTAGATATTATCTGCTTTATCCTTTTAAAATACTTCTCCTGGGCTGTAATAATTATGGAATCTATATCAGGATGCTCATCAAAGGTTTTCAGTGTATAGTATATTATTGGTTTGCCATCTATGTGTAAAAATATCTTGTTGTCTCTGGCCTTCATCCTTTCTCCATTGCCGCCGGCACAGATTATTGCAATATTCATTGGTAAAATGTCCTCATTATAATTATTTTATCCATATTAAATTACCGAATTATTTGTAAAATGAAAAACATAAAATTACCTGCAAGGGCAAAATTAAACCTTAACCTTCATCTTCTTCCATCCAGAGGAGAAAACGGCTATTTCCCTGTAAGGTTTGTAAATACAGAGCTTTCCCTTCATGATGAGGTATGTATAACCTCTACCGATCATCCCGGTATAGATGTGAAATTGCATGGAATTGAAAAATCTGGATTTTCTGATGAAAATTTAAAAATTAAAATGGAAGATGATCTCAGCTATATGGCTGCGAAGCTTGTTCTAAACATGTTTGGAATTAAATCTGGTGTCAGTATAGAGGTAAAAAAGGTCATACCTGTAAGAGCAGGATTAGGAGGTGGATCGAGTGATGCAGCCGCTGTGATAAAGGGACTTGACGAGCTTTTTGATTTAAGGATGACTTACAGGCAGAAGCTGGAAATCGCTAAAAGGATTGGAATGGATGTTTGTTATTCTGTTATTGGAGGGCTATGTATGGTAATGGGATATGGGGAGACTGTTGTTCCACTTCCATTTAGAATGCCGGAAATAAAAGATGTACTCCTTGTTATTCCACGTGAATCCAAGCCCTCAACTGCCTGGGCATATTCGATTGTCAGACAGGATTACATTGGAAGAAATATTAGTAAAATAAACCTCCTTATACATGGGATTGCAACGCGAAAAATGCGAACCATTTATGAAAATATCTGGAACGATTTTGAGCTTTCAATAGTGGAAGAATTCCCTGTTGTTGGGGATATCATAGGAATTATGAAGAGATACGGAGCAACTGTAGCGGCTCTTGCGGGTTCAGGGCTTACGGTATTTGGAGTATTTGAAGATCGGAAAGACCTTTTAAAAGCAAAAGAGCAGTTTGATCTTTACGGATACAGAACAATAGAAACCAGTATAGTTTAGGTTGAGTTATCCGCTCCCTGTAATTTTGATGTCTCGGCAATATACGATTTATTAGACACTTTATCTATAGTGTGTTGGAGCCTATTTTCAGTAAGGTAAATATCGAGTTTTCAATTCTAATTCAAAAAGAATAATGTTGTGTTTTCAATGTTATAAATAAATGGCGTGTAA
>JALXDB010000150.1 GCA_026990615.1 Spirochaetota bacterium | reverse complement strand
CTGTCATTATAACTCCGATTGCCTTTGAACCGTACTCTCGTGCTACAGAATGCATTAACACATCAACGGAAGGCCTGTGTCCGGATACTGGCTCCCATTTGTGGAGGAGAACTTTAGGTTCCGTGTTATACTTTGAAACCGTCATATGATAATCGCCCGGAGCAATCAGTACATGCCCTGGAAGTATAGGATCTCCATCTATAGCCTCTTTAACATTTACCTCGCATATTGAATTAAGCCTGTTCGCAAAGGCTCCTGTGAATACAGGCGGCATGTGCTGAACAACAACAATTCCAATCGGGAAATCTTTTGGAAATCCTGAAAGTACTGTTTTGAGAGCAACCGGCCCACCTGTAGATGTTCCAATTGCGACTATCTCATATTCTCCTTTATAGGTTCCTACTCTGCTTTTAAACTCTTCTAACTTCTGCTTCGTTTTTGTTTCTGCTTCTTCCTTTTTACATACCTTTATTTTGCTTGCATTCTTAACTTTTTTTATCAACTCTTCAGCAATATCACTTAATCCCCCTGAAAGTGAAACACTGGGTTTTGCTATAAAATCAACGGCACCACTCTCAAGAGCCTGAATTGTAAGCTCCGCTCCCTTTTTTGCAAAGGCACTCAAAACTATTATAGGAACCGGATTTTCACTCATGATTTTCTGAATAGCTTTAAGGCCTCCCATCCCAGGCATTTCGATATCCATGGTTACGACATCAGGCTTCAACTTTTTCACCTTATTAATTGCAAACTCGGCATTGGAAGCCGTCGCTATAACCTCTATTTCCGGATCCGAATTCAGTATATCCGAGGCTATCTTCCTGACCAGTGGAGAATCATCTACTACAAGTACCTTTATCATTTAATCCCCTCCTTGTTATCCTCCTTGTTCTGTTTCTCTCAATACATAGATGGGAGCTTTTAAAATATGAGCATACCTGAACTTCTCGCTTTTACCTATCAGGGATTCTGAGTGACCTATAAACAGGTAACCATCCTTTTTCAATACACTAGCAAAGTTGTTATCAACAATATTCTTCTGTGTGGGCTTGTCAAAATATATCATCACATTCCTACAGAATATTATATCGAAATCTTTATCCGGCGGTTTCTCTTTTAAAAGATTATTGGTTGTAAAAAGCACATGTTTCTTTATCTCGTCTTTAATTGCATAAGTCCCATCCCCCAGATCCTTAAAATAGAGTTTTTTGATCGGTTCGGTTACATACTTTAATGTTCTACCGGCGTAAACACCTTCCTTTGCCCTCTTTAAAACCTCCTGGCTAATGTCAGTTGCAATTATTTTAAAATTTCCTATCCAGTTGTACTTTTTTTTGGACTCAATAATTGTCATTGCTATTGAGTACGGCTCTTCCCCTGTAGAACAACCGGCGCTCCATACCTTTATAAAATTTCTCTTCTTGAACAGCTCCGGTAGAATATGCCCACTCAAAGCCTTGAAGTGGTTTTCACCTCTAAAGAAATATGTCTCATTAGTGCTGACCGCATCTATAAAATGAACCATCTCATGCTTTCCATCTTTTGTTGTTGTTAAAAATTTATAGTAGTCCTCATACCCCTCAAGGCCCAGGGCCACTATTCTTTTTCGCAACCGGTTTGCTACGAGAAGTTTCTTACTATCATTCATAGATATACCCGTTTCCCTGTAGATAAGAGCCCTGAATTTGTTGAATGTTTCATCAGTCAATGGTTTTATCGTTCTAAAAGATTTAATAGTATCCATTAAACTTTAACTCCTTGTAATTCTTTGGTTTTTTCTGCCTTTTTTACAGCTTTCTGAAGACCACTTAAGACCCTGATATTTACCTCACCTGTGTTATGATTGTAAATCACCGTACGGCCATTGTTACCACCAACATCCTCAAGTACAATCGGAATGTTATACTTTTTTAGAATCTCCTTAACGGCTCTATAGTTCTTTTCACCTATGTTAGATATTGAGCTACTGCTGCCGAACATTGCTGCTCCACCGATAACATAGGCCTTCATATTCTTAACATCAGCCCCTTTCCTTTCCATATGTCTGATAAGAGCTGGAATCGCCGTATCGGCATATTTACCAATAGCAGGGTCGTCTCTGAACCTACTGGGAAGCATTATATGAGAAAGACCGCTGATGCCATTCTTCCTATCTTCAAGAATTATACCAACACAGGAACCCAGGGTGGTCTTTAGAATAAGATTCTTTTTGAACTCCGGGTCTTTCACAATCGCCATTTCGCCCATTTTGACAATTATGCTGTTATTCATTACATCATTCATGACCTGCTCCATCCAGATGTTTGCCCAATGTCATACCTTGTACTTATTCGTTGAAAGAGCTTCAATCAACTTTGTTAACGACTCGTCCTCGAGGAAGAGGAGCATATGACATATAGTCTGTTCCTCTTCTGAAAGATATATTTCTGCCTGGGTTAAAAGTATTTTGCTTCCAACCCTGTTAAATTTCGCAAGGACAGAATCTATAACCGACTGACACATATCTATACTTATCTCAGGAACTTCTGACATAACAGAAAGTCCCGTCAAATCTGCTATTGAATTGATAAAGGATGCAGACAGTATATTGGTCATCTCCGCAAGAGCCGATTTTTCATCATCACCAAGTTCTTCCGTAGTGCCGGGCTCCCGCCTGAACAACAGATCGGAAAAATACAGGGCCTGCTCCATGGGAAGAACTATCAACATACCGCCATCAATATCTCCCTCTATCCCAACATAAATGCCGGAAACAGGCTTTTCCTCACCCCCCAGTTCCTGGCCAATCTCAGTGATTGATATTAACCTTGTATCGGGAAAGCTAACTCTGACCTCTCTACCCAGTAGCTGTGTCATCGAAATTGAGGCTGTAACGGCACCGTTTGTGTTAACCTCTTCAATCATCTCTTTGTGCCTGCTATCTAGAATAATATTTTCATCCTCTTCAGCTCCAAAAGTTCCTATTACTATCTCGCTTCCATCATCAAAATCAATCTTCTCTACCACAAAGCCCCCTTCACCCTCCTCTTCACCGGATTTACCCGGGGTTTCAGTATCGGCTACATCAGTTTCTGGCCGTGTTTCAGATCCGCCTGGTCCTTTTTCCTGTGTTTGTTTCTCTGAATAATCAATTTCTTCGGACTCCACAGCTTCATGTTCTGCCTTTTTCTCTTCTTTCAAAAGTTGCTCTCTACCTTCCTCTCTTACCGCCTTGGGTTTCTCATCTTTTTCTTTGACCTCAAGTTCTTCTGGTACGTTTTGTTCTATACGAGTTCCTTTAGAAAACGTTTCAGAATCTTCTTCTCCGGCTTTATTTTGCTCTTCTTTTACTTCTGTTATAGAAATTTCGCTTTGATCCTTTCCAGCAGGTCTAACGGGATGTTCGACCTCTTCGACCATTACCTTGCCGGCTTCTCTCATGGCTTTTCTGTATGCTGCTTCAACTGCATCAATTCCATGGTAACTCTTAATCAGGGAATCTATATCGAGTATTAATGCTATTCTGCCGTCTCCCAGTATTGATGCCCCTGCAAGGCCCTCAATTTCCTTATAATGCTTGCTCAATGATTTAATTACTATCTCCTCTTTACCAATAAGTTTATCAACAGCAACACCCACACTCATACTGCTGTAATTGACAACAATTATGGGAATGTCGTTTATTCCGCCGGACTCGAAACTCATATTTTCAACAAAGTTCAACAGTTCTCCGAGGTATACTACAGAAACAACTTCATCTCTTATTCTTATAACTCTATTTTGATGGAGTTTTATAAACTCGGAAGAGCTTACCTTTATAACCTCTTTTACATTGGAAAGCGGGACGGCAAAGAGCGAGTTTCCAACTTCAACCATGATTGCAGAAATAATCGCCATTGTAAGTGGAAGTATCAAAACAAAAGTAGTACCTATCCCTTTGGAGGAAGATACTCTTACCTCTCCGCCCATCTCTTCCATCGTGCTTTTTACAACATCAAGACCAACACCCCTTCCAGAGATATCCGTTATCTCCTTTGCCGTACTGAAACCGGGCATAAATATAAGTTTATAAACTTCTTCATTGCTCATCTTCTCCGCTTCATTGGCCTTTATTAACCCTTTTTCAAAGGCCTTTTCAAGTATCTTTTCCCTGTCCATTCCACGACCATCATCGGAAACTTCAACACAGATATGGTCTCCTTCCTGGTAGGCACTCAACTTAATATGGCCAACAGGGTCTTTCCCGGCTTTCTTTCTTTCCTCGGGTGTTTCAATACCATGGTCAACCGCATTTCTTACAAGGTGAACAAGAGGTTCTCCTATCCTGTCAATTATCTTTTTATCTATCTCTGTTTCCTCACCGGAAATTTCCAGTTCAATCTGTTTGTTTCTTACCCTGGCGAGGTCTCTCACGACCCTGTAAAATCTGGTAAAGACCGATTCTACGGGGAGCATTCTAACCTTCATTACCGCATCCTGGAGGTCGCGGGCTATTTTAGCCAGGTTTTCTGTTTTGCCTTCAAGCTCTGCTACAAGGGGAAGCCTGCCAAATTCGTCCTTTAATCTTCTTGATATTGAGATAAACCCCGAATTCTGTACGACAAGTTCCCCGACAAGGTTCAGCATAACGTCCAGCTTTTCAACCGGTACCCTGACCACCTCACTGGTTCTCGATGTTCTCTCAGCAGGAGAAGCCTTTTTAACCTTTTTTTTACCTTCTTTTTCCTCCTCAGGTAATTTTTCTTCGGGCTCATTATCTGCCTCGCCTGTAACACGGTTTTCCTCGACAGGTGCTTTTCCTGATACCTCCTTTACCTCCAGGACATTAACCTGATCTATATCTGCAGCTTTCCTGACCTCTTCGGCAGATGAATCACTTGCAATAGTTACAATAAATCTGAATTCATCCCCCATATTCATAAGTTCTTCTATTGGAGGATTCACAGAGAGTATTTTACCTATATCCTCAAGCCTGCTCTGAACAAGAATAGCCCTTAAATATGCCTCTCTGCTAGAAGCTTCTATCTTTATATCAACAGCATATCTGTGCCTGTAATCACCGTGCTCTTTTTCTTTTTTTGAAGATGAAGCTTCTTCGGAGGGGCTCTCTTCAGGAGTTTCTTCCACAATCTCTTTTTTTGGCGTCTGATCTTTGACCTGGGACTTCTCTTCTTTCGATTTTTCTACCCCGCTTACTACTTTTTCTACCCTACCAAGAAATTCGTCAATATCAACACCGGCATCTTTACCGTCGGCAAAAGCCGAGATTAGTTTCTGGCACAGGTCAAGCCCTTCAAAAAGTATCTCTATTATTTCGGGAGTTAACCTTTTTGTACCATCCCTGACTTCCTGAAGCCCTGACTCGAGGTCATGGGCAAGTTTCTGCAGATCTTCAAACCCCACAAAACCGGCTGATCCTTTCAGTGTATGAATGGCCCTGAAGATTTTGTCTATAATTTCTTTATTATCTGGTGATTTCTCAAGCTCCAGAAGTCCTTCTTCCCATTCTCTAAGCTGATCCTCAGATTCTTCGAGGAATATCTCCTTGTATTCCTCTTTCATTTCCCACGCACTCATTTAAACCTCCCAACTTGTTAATTATACCTCAGATAGTGCCCCCTCGCCTCCGTCTATCTCGTCAATCACATCTCTTTCTTCCAGTGCAATGCTAATCTCGATAGGACCATATTGCGTGTATAACCCCAGAACAAGAGTCGGTTTTTGAACAAGAGTTATGCTGATATTCTCTCCAGTGGCTATTGCAGGAGTTGTAATATTAAGCGAGAGGTCTTTGTGCTGGTTTAACAAAGCTGTTGCATTTCCTGTAATCATGTTGGCAAGCTCGCCCAGGGTATCGATATAGAGCACCTTTCTCTCTTCGGGGGACTTACCCACAAGCATCTTTTCAACAAGTCTCTCCGCCACTTCGGTTTTCATACTGTAAACCACCTGTCCAGTCAGAAATCCGTACACTCCCACGATTATAGAAACACCGAAGGACGGTTCGGGTTTTGCTTTAAAAGAAAGATGCCCTCTCCTTACCTGAATTTTAGCAACCTGTTTTATAACATTTATTGCCGCCTCTATAAAAGGGTTTACATACTTTGCATTAATCTTCATACTTTTCTCCTTATGATTGGAAGTTAATTTATCTGTCAATACACTTTTTAAATCACCTCTACTCAAATTCCCATTACGCAAGTGCCTTTTCTACAGCTGATAGAATCCTTTCTGGCTCAAAAGGTTTGACTACAAAATCCTTAACTCCAATTTTAAAGGATTCAAGAAGCATCTTTTCCTGCCCCAACGCTGTAACCATTATTATCCTTGCATTCGGGTCGCGTTTTAGAATCTCCCTAGCAGCTTCAAGCCCATCCTTCTCCTTCATTGTTATATCCATAGTGACAAGGTCTGGCTTTAATTCCATATATTTCTGAACGGCCTCATTTCCATTTGTAGCTTCCCCCACAATTTCAAAGCCCCTGGGCACCAGAATATCCTTCACCATAGTTCTTATGAACGCGGCATCATCCACGATGAGTATCCTTTTCTTTTTGCCATTTTCAGCCATGTTCTCTTTATACCTCCTTGGCATAATAATTTTTATTGATTTTTACTTATAATTTAGCAATTTATATGCCACTTATTAATAAAAAGGAAAAATAATTCAACCAACCTTGCAACTTACTTTACTTTAAACAATTACAGAATAGTAGGTATTTGTCCTTCCTACTGGAAGGATATATACAAAGTCAAAACAAAAGAGGATGTAATAATTTTATTACATGTGTCATATTTTTATGACGTCATCTAAAAGTGTCAACCTCAATTCTATGCTTTTTTAATTTGTTGTATATATTCTGCCTCGGGATGCCAGAAATCTTGGATGCCTTTGCTATATTACCTCCTGTTATCTTCAAAAGATTTTCGAAATACCGTCTTTCAAACTCGTTTTTTGCCTCTTTGAATGGCTGTACCTTTGGAGAAAAGATTGGTTTAATTATCCTTTCCCTTGAAAAAATGTACTCGGGTATTTCATTTTCTGTTATCATATTTTTATCAGTTAAAATTACTCCTCTTTGTATTACATTTTGCAACTCCCTGACATTGCCGTCCCAATCGTAATCCATAAGAATATTCATGGC
>JALXDB010000149.1 GCA_026990615.1 Spirochaetota bacterium | reverse complement strand
AAATAAAAAAAGAAACAGGATTAAATGATGCGGATATAAGAAAACTTCTTGATGAGTAAATCCTAAGATTTAGAAATTTATTTCGCGATTACTTTTTGGACAGCCCTTTTTTTTTAAAATACTGAATTAGGCGTTTATGTAATAGTTGATTTCACGACAGATTGCTCAGATTCACACAAATTTTTACAACGCCTTCAGGTTCTTGCGTACGCTGAAAGGAAGTAAAACTTACTCTGCGGAACTTCGCGTTAAACTTTGCGAACCTCGTATGTTTGCAAAGTAAAAAATAATTTATTATTTTGAATTTTGTAAATCAGAAATAAACAATGGTAGAAGATAAGAAGCCGTGTGAACGAGGCACGTTTTTACGATGCCGTCGCAAAGAAATTGCTCTTATCTTCTATTTCTTCCAAGTTTGGACTAAGTATCTAGGGATGTATGTATAACATACAATCCCGTATAAAAAACGAGAACAAACTGGGAGAAAATAACCATTAAAAAAAACTTAGTTATGGAAATATTAAGACAAAATTCTGGCATTGATATTGGTAAAAATAGTTTTGTAGCTGTTTATACCACTATTGATGTTGAGGGTCAGGTCCGACATAAAGGACCGAAGAAATTCAAAAATAGCCCTTCGGGTTATGTGCAGTATCTTAAATGGATAGAAAGTGTTCAAGTCTGTGAATTACCGATACATTTTACAATGGAAGCCACAGGTGTTTATTATGAGAATTTGGCTTATTATCTAAAAGCGAGTGGGTATACTCTCAGCGTGTTATTGCCTAATATGGTAAAGAAGTTTGCAGAGAGTTTAAACAAAAAATCCAAGACAGATAAGATAGATGCAAAGATTTTAGGACAAATGGGCGTAGAGCGCAATTTACCTCAATGGCGGTTGAGTTCTAAGATATACAGAGAGTTAAAAAAATTAACACGAGATCGTAAAAGGTTAGTAAGGATACGTACTATGCTAAAAAATCAGCTACATGCTGAGAGTCATAGTTTTGAGCCAATGGAGAGTGTAAAAAGAAGGAAATTAGAGCAAATAAGTTTTATCAATGAGCAGATAAAATCAATAGAAGAAGAACTCAGAGCAATAGTAGCAAGCGATGAATATGTATCAAGGAAGATAAAAAAAGTTATGAGTATTCCCGGAGTAGGTTTTATCACGGCTGTGACAATAATAGGGGAGACTCAGGGTTTTGATAATTTCAGTTCAATAAAGCAATTGACGGCTTATGCGGGCTATGATCCTCAACAGAGAGAGTCAGGAGAATTTAAAGGCAAGGCAAGAATGTCTAAAAAAGGGAACAAGTATATACGCGAAGCTCTGTATATGTCCTCACTCTCTGCCATTTCACATTCAGAGACTTTTAAAAATTTTTACAATAGACTTTATGAAAAGAAAGGCAATGGTTTAATAGCTTTAGGCGGTGTTCAGCGAAAGCTGTTGATACTGATTTATACGCTATGGAAGAATGATACGGAATTCATAGATAATTATGAACAGAAGAAAGCAGAAGAAAGAAAGGTTATTGGCTCAAAAGATACGGAACTTACTGATAATTATGAACAGAAGAAAACAGAAGCAGAAGAGGAAGTTGGCTCAAAAGGGGAAGCTAAATCAAGTAACTCTACTACAGGAGGAGAAAAAATGGAAAAAGAGGTTGAAAATACAGAGACAAGTAGAAGTAAAAGAAAGTCAAGAGAGGCTGAAAGTAAACAAGTTAGACATCAGGTGAAGCGGAGCCCAAAGCCTTCTTTCTGCTTTTTTGCGGAGCAAATAGGAGAGAAAAGTAGTGTGAGCTAACGCCCACACTACACAAGATAGACATCAGTACGAAGCATCGCCCGATGCCTTCTTTCTGCTAAAACAAAGATAAAAAAAATTTTAAAGATGCACCCAATATAAACATTAAAAAATGTTAAAAATTTGGATTTTAACACAGTATCTTTGCGGTTAAATTATAAATTCATAACCTCAGTAGCTTTCCTCTTCCGAAGGGAACTCTCCGTTCTTTACGTCCTCTCTGTATCTTTCAAAAGCATTTTT
>JALXDB010000148.1 GCA_026990615.1 Spirochaetota bacterium | reverse complement strand
TGAAGGCATTATTCCCGATGGACTGGCTGGTGAAATAATAGATAAGTCAATACTCCCATACCTCAGTAAAGGGATGTACGGGACAGGACTTCTAAAAGGGGTTGAGGCCGTTGCCGGAATAATAGCAAAAGAATACGATGTAGATCTCTCAAAATACAATTTAAATATCGAAGAAAGCAAAAAGTATACGAGAAGAAGCGGACTACCCATCGGATTAATTTCCTTTTTAATTTTGCTGTTCCTATTCGGCGGGGGCAGGTTCTTCTGGCCGCTTCTATTTCTGGGCGGTTTTTCCAGCAGAGGGTTTTTTGGCGGCGGATTTGGCTCCGATGGTGGGGACTCCTTCGGCGGATTCTCAGGTTTTGGCGGAGGAGGATTCGGAGGAGGAGGTGCATCAAGAGGCTTTTAGGAAACATCTAAAAATAATTTCCGGAAAGAGGGTGATTTTTTATTTTCACATTATTAAAACCCTGTAAATAGGGTCTATCAGCTCGCTCAACCCCTGTTATACGATATAAATATTGACATAATTTTAATTTTTTATTTACTTTTTAAAAAATAAGATCAAGGGCATCAAAATGAATGGTAAAAAGCTTTCGGCAATTATAATAATAGGTTTGATAGTATTATTTCTGATAATCCTATTCTCGTGGTTTATCGGTACCAGGAACAAATTAGTAACAATGGAAGAAAATATAAATGCAGCCTGGGCGGAAATTGACAACCAGCTTCAGAGAAGAAGTGATCTAATACCAAACCTTGTAGCCACAGTTAAGGGATATGCAAAGCATGAAAAGGAGGTTTTTACACAGATAGCTGAAGCCAGAGCCAAACTGGCTGGTGCAAAAAGTGTTACCGAAAAGGCGAACAGCTATAACCAGCTGCAAAGCGCTTTAAGCAGGCTACTCGTTATCGTTGAAAGGTATCCAGAATTAAAGGCTGACAGGAACTTCACCAGATTGATGGATGAACTAGCCGGAACGGAAAACAGAATAGCTGTTGCCCGCAAGAGATACAACGACCAGGTCAGAGAGTTCAACGCCAAAATCAGAAGATTCCCAACTTCAATTGTAGCTAACATGATGGGCCTGACTAAAAAAGATTATTTCCAGATTGAAGAAAAAGCGAGGGTAGCACCGAAAGTGAATTTTGAATAATTTAACATTATACGCAAAGTTATCTATATCGCAATATAACAAAAATGGTATTTATCTGTATAGAATAAAATAGAGGCCAGTTTTGGGGATAATCCAGCCATAGTTAGCAAAAAGGGGAAAAAATAAAATAATTTTATTTTATCAACAAACTATTATTTTATAATTTAAATATCGAGAATTAGAAAAAACAATTTTTTTGATTAATTTTATGTTGGCAATTGATAAATTCTACACTTCCAATCTCAATAAAAATAGAATTCTGATCGTTGATGATGATGAACTTGTTGTGGACAGTTTTGAGAAGATTCTCCGCGATTATAAAGATTTTGTGGTGGATAAAACAACCAACAGTATGCAGGCGCTGGAACTTGTCAAAGACACCGATTATGATATTGTAATTACCGATATTGTAATGCCCGATATGGATGGACTTCAATTACTAAGACGGATAAAAAAGATAAAACCTGAAACTGAAGTAATAATGATCACTGCATTTAGCTCCTATAATTCGGCAATTGATGCTATACACTTTGGAGCAACAGATTATCTTTCAAAACCCTTTAATCCGGATGAATTGAAGGTAAGAATTCTAAAGGCCATTAAAAAGCGCAAGGCCATACAGGAGAAAATTGAAAGAATTCAGGAAATGGAAAGGTTAAGCTATACAATAGCCCATGATTTTAAATCCATCCTCGTCTCTATAAAAGCATTTACCAGAATGCTACTAGAAGAGTATTCGGAAAGGCTTGGCAAAGATGGAACATTTATACTTGAGAGAATAAAAACAAATATTTCCGATCTGGAAAGGATGGTTGAAGGTCTTTTACAGTATTCAAGGATAGGAAAATTTGAGGTTACATGGGAAAATATAGACACAAATAGTTTTATAAGAGAAATTGTCC
>JALXDB010000147.1 GCA_026990615.1 Spirochaetota bacterium | reverse complement strand
AGATTCAGGAGGGGAAATGAAATTAAAGCAGCATGCGGTCAACTAATAACCGAATCATAAATCTAATAGCCTGGCTCTAATTCTTAACCCCGGTTTACCATAAAACCGATTTTTGTTATTTCGAGCGAAGCGAGAAATCTCTTTTATTTTTCGAGCGAATCGAGAAATATTTTTATTTCCGAACTTAACGCAGTGATGCACAATTATGAGCGTAGCGAAACAATTCTTTTTTCATCTTTTGGGTGAATCATCTTAATCTTCATATATAGCAATTACAAATTTTCAGACCTGATTAATAAAGGTTTGAAATGACAGTATGCTAACTTCTTAGAGTAAACTCAACCTTATCTTCATAAAAAAAAAACAGCCCTCTTTTGGAGGGCTGTCATATTCTACCTGATTTTTAAAACAGCAATTAAAGTTTATAGTAAATCCCTATAGCACCACCACCGTAGCTCCAGTAGTTACCTTCCAGGAAAATAGCAAGATTGTCATTTATAAAGTAGTTGAAACCACCATAGGATGATATACCTATGCCCCCCTCTTTTAATGTGTATGTTACGCCTGACCAGGTTCCTGTTGTTTTAAAATGTGAAAATATCAGCCCGAGTCCCCAGTACAGGTCAAACTTTCTGAGAAAATCCGGTATATCGATATCCGCCCCTTTAAGACCCCAGTGTACTGTTCCAAAGGCACCAACACCAAATGCAAACCAACCGTACTTATCTCCATATATATCTGTGTTGCTGTAAAAGTTTAAGAATCCTTTACCGGATACTCCAAAAGTCAGAGGAAAAATATCCGTTGCTTTTGTTTGATATACAAAATATTCAACTCCTGGATACAATGTGATACTCGCCAGATAACCGAGGCCAACACCAGCAGAAACAGCAAGGTCTCCTTTGTGCAGATAGGTATCGAAACCCTTTGAGCTTTTACCAAATGCGACAAGAGGAAATACCAGCAGTGCAGCAAGAATCATTAAAATCACCAGACTTTTCTTCATACATCCCTCCTATTTTTTGATTTATTTGGTTTAATTTAATAAATATACGGTAACTATTCAAATTAAAATCTGTTTAAAATCTGTTCATACTTGAATTAATATTAACACAGTAAATAAAAAAAATCAGTTTTATACACAGAAATAAACAAATCTTATATTGTCTCCACTCTACCGTAACCCTATTTTCTTTTAATAAAAAAAGAGGTGATTGATTTGACCAGAAGAGAGTTTTTAAAATCTATAGCGGCAGGAGTTCTTTTTTACATTACAAGGGGACTTGTTTCAGGAGAGCAGCATTCAAAATATGAGGTTGGAGTATCAATAAGCGAAAATTACCAGAAAGCGACGGAAAAGGCAATAGAATTGATTGGAGGTATAAGACGATTTGTAAAACCGGGGGATATTGTGGTCGTTAAACCCAACATTGCATGGAATTCACCTCCCGAGCTGAAGGCAAATACCGATCCGATTGTCGTAAGAACCATAGTACACCTGTGCTATATGGCTCTTGCCTCAAAGGTTTATGTTTTTGATAGAACATGTAATAATCCAAAACTAACCTATAAAACATCTGGAATTGCAGATGCAGCAAGAGAAGCGGGGGCTAAAGTGCTTTACGTCAACAGAATATCCGGTAAAATATATAAGCAGATATATGTTAAAAACGGAACCTTCTTAAAGAAAACTCTAGTGAACAGATATATTCTCGAGTCAGACGTTTTTATAAATGTGCCTGTTGCTAAAAGTCACTCGGCGGCCGGTCTTACGATCGGCATGAAAAATCTAATGGGAATAACAGGTGATAACAGATCCAGATGGCACTGGGACCTGCATAACGCTATATCAGATATAAATACGGCAGTAAAAACCGATCTTCTGGTTGTAGATGCTACAAAAATCATGCTGAGAAATGGCCCTACAGGGGGGAGACTGGATTACTTAAAACAGCTCAACACCGTAATTGCATCGAACAACGTACTATCGGGTGATGCTGAAGCAGCAAAGCTATTTGGTATTAATCCCAGTGAGATAGGGTATATGGCACTGGGACAGAAAAAAGG
>JALXDB010000146.1 GCA_026990615.1 Spirochaetota bacterium | reverse complement strand
TCATAATTGATTCTAAGAGTTCTTTTGTTGTTTTGCCCTCCGGTAGAAGCATTGTCACGAGAAACCATCTTGGGATTCCGCCCATAGCCGCTATATCATTTGCATTGATGTTGACCACATACCATCCAATTCTCTCAGTCGCAAAGGTTATGGGATCGCTTTTAACAATTATATACCTGTCATCTAATTTAATGACGGCAGCATCTTCCCCTATTCCAGGACCAACTACAACATTTTTATCTTTAATTTCTATCTTACCTATCAATTCCTCAAGATAATCACTGTTCAGTTTCCCGGTTGGAAGGATATCCATTTGATTTAGCTTCCTCCTGATGTATATTATCTTTTAATTTATTTATAAAATTGTATTACTACAAGGATTTTGGAGGTGAGATGAAACCTATAATTTTTTGTGGTTATAGACGCAGGGGTAAAACAACATTTATCAAAAGGCTTATACCAATTTTGAAAAGCAGGGGGCATTCTGTTTCGGTTGTGAAGCATATCGGCCACAGGATAAATCTTGAGGATGCAGATACAACCAGGTATTTAAAAGAAGGAGCCGATGCTTCGGTGGGATTTGGTGGGGGCTACACCTTGAAATACGAATACAGGAAGGATGAGGATGATGAGAATCTTAAATTTATTAGATACAAGCTCCATTCTATATTGATGGGTTTAAGGAGCGAGTTTGTTCTGATTGAAGGACTTAAGAGTTACGAAGGTCCTATCCCAAAAATTGTATTCGGCAATACGAAAGATGAAGTTGAAGAACTTATAGACGAGATGACCATCGCCTACACGGGAATTGAAGCAAATGACTATGGTTTAAATGTCCCATATTTGCCCTATGATATGCCTGATGACAGGCTCTATGAGTTTATTAATGAGAATAGTATCCCCTTTGTTGCCGATCTTGATTGCGGGGAGTGCGGTTATCCGACCTGCAGGGAGTTTGCCAAAAACCTGATGGCTGGAAAGGTGAATATAAAGATGTGTGTGCCTATGAGCGGGGATGTGAGTCTTACGATAAATAATAAACCTGTGTATCTCAAAGGTTTTGTCAGGGATGTATTAAAAGATATAATACACGGATTTGTAAAGAACCTCCACGATTACGAAGAGGGTACAATCAAAATAACCGTGAAAAAGTAGATAATAAGTTTTATACCAGCAGGCTTTTATAAACAAGCATCTGGATAAGCGGGTGCTGGGAGATATTGAAGTTTGGAATTATCAAATTTTCTGCATGAAATATCAATCTTTTTGCAAGAACCTGCTCTCCGATTTTATCAAAATACAGGGCTATGTCCAGAAGTAGCTCTCTGTATGAGTACAGCCTCTCCCTGGTGAAGTAGTTTTTTATGAATCTGCCAACCGCATCGTTTATTCTTTCCTCTGGGGTTTTATTATTTACGACTAGAAGACTGCTTTTTGCGAACTCGATCTCTTTTTTATAAACCTGCACCTCATCTTCGGGCAGGGTAAATCTGGAAATTTCACTTCTACCAAACAGTATCTCTGTCTCTTCAGCGGTTATCAGACCTGTAACAATACCTTTGTAGCGGTTGAGTACTGGATGTTCTTCTGGTCTGGCGTTGTCTATCAGGTGTATCATTTCATGTGGTAGTTTGTTTCTGCCCCTGTCCTCTTTAGATGTTGGGTTTATAACCCTGTTCAATCTGTAGAATAAAAAGTTTGCCGGTACCTCTATAGATTCTGGGTAGTTTTCTACTATTTTTTCGATTGATCTTTTGCTTGTTTTTGCCTTCTGAACGCTCTTGATGCCCTGTTCAAAGTTGTATATGATGTCTATGATTTCGTAGGCGGCGGCGCTGTTGATGTACACGGTAATCAATCCCCTCGAGTTCATGTATGAATCGGGAATAAATAGAAATGATTTAAAAACCTCTGGTTGGGTCTCTTTTTGTTCTTTTTTTGATCCCTCTGTAACTCTATTTTTATACGCATCTACATCGACTCCCCTGGATTTTAAGAGGTAGAGGGTTTTCTTGATCGCCTTTACCTTAGCTTTATTGCTGATTTCTTCTTCAGTAAGGTTCCAGAGTGATTCAATGATACTTTTAACGTCACCCGAGTTTATAATCTTCTTCACAGCTTCTGCCGGGTTATTAACTATAAGCTCTATTAAATTTGTGTCTAAGCTCTTTTCGGTCATTGTAAAGCCGCCTTATGCGAGGTATTTTCTTTTTTCTGTGCTAATGTTTGAAATTTCATTGCAGTGCTGTTTCAGTACATCTATTACTTTTTCAATGTTTCCGTATTCGTCAATTTCCACGATGTTCAAATTATCCTCGTATCTTTTCAGGTATGACAAAACCAGTATTTTAGCCGGATCAAAAGCATAACCCTCCGCTTTTATAACTCTGGTCAGCAAATCTTTTAACCCTTTCGACGCTTCATGATTGCCACATTCAAGGCTGTATTTTATAAGCGGAAGACCGTTGGAAACAAAGAGCAGAACCAATCTGTTTTCCTCTGCTGATGGGAGAACAACTATCCTGTTTGTTGATTCTATGATTCTTTCGGGTATAGCAATCCGTGTATTGAATTCTGGGTTGTATTTTTTTATTAGATTATATTCATCGATTATAGCTTCTAACTCTGATCCTGTAATTTTAATGGCTATTGAGTGGAGATTTTTTAATATACCCTCTATCTTTTGTTCGCTTTCTCCTGTATTCCAGAAGTATGAGTTTATTCTCCTCCTTAAGTTGAGGGTTTTTCCAACATATATTACTCTGTTCTCTCTATCTTTGAAGATATAAACGCCTGGCAGTTCGGGAAGATTTGCAATAAAATCTCTATCGAATGAGAACTTCTTAAAATCTATATCCTTTTTGTTTTTATTTATCTCAAGAATTAAATCTTCCAGAGTATTGATATTTCTTTTTTGTGCATCCGATATTATATGTTCGAGAACCTGGACTGCTGTTTTTGTTTTAGAATACGGCATTGAGGAGTCATAATGAACAATGGAAAATTCTTTTACAAGGTCCTCCCATGTTTTTAATTTCCTGTCAGGATACAGCGCTTTTATAACTTCCCTGATGGAAAGTGTTGTGATCTCCGGGGGTAATGCCCTATATTTTTTATACAACTTTCTGAAACCGTACAGGCTTGATCTATCGTAGGGTATGAAAACAGAACTGTTAATCTCATTTACAACCTGGTCTATATCCTCGATTATCCGGGTATAACCGGATTTATATGAGATGAAGGACAAACCCTCCATTACATAGGGATCGCTGATATTTTTTTTATCTATATTTAAAGACTCGGGCAGATTTCTGTGAATGTAAAATATAACGTAGTTTATCTCATTTAACGGTAACCTTTCAACTGTTATCCGGGATATGGCCTTCCAATTTCCATACTCTCCGAGAACAAACCTGCTATCGCTTTTTAAAATTGGAGAAACTATTTTTTCAGCCATATCATGGGAAATATTTTCTATCTTCATGAATCTTTTTACGATTTCGACACTGCTCAACCCCTCTTCACTGTTTATCAATTCGTCGTAGATAGTATCCGTTATAGATTTCATTATTATTTATAAAAAATCTCCTTAAAGTATGAAAATGATAATCAAATATAATATAATATATATTATAGAAAACATTAAGATGTCGAAATTGTTAATAAGCATATCGACGAGGTGAATTATGGATAAGGTATCTATTCCCGATGAAAAGTTGTTTAAGTACAGTTTTTACAGGGCAGGGACCAAGATATTTTCGCAGGGTGAAAGCGGTACCGATATTTATGTGTTGAAAAAAGGAGCGGTTACTGTCAGCGTGGATGGACAGCTTGTTGGACTGATAAATACACCAAATACAATTATAGGTGAAATGGCGTATTTTCTGGGACTGAAAAGAACTGCAACTGTAGAGGCGGTAGAGGATTCAGAGTTTATTGTTATTCCCGGGGATTATTTGTACGATACCATATTGAAGAAGCCCGAGTTTGGAATACAATTGTTAAAAATACTCGTTAACAGGCTTGCCAATACAACAAAATATGTTTCGAGACTCGAACAGGAGATAGAGGAATTGAGGGACCAGTTGAGGAAGCTCCAGGGTAAAAAACCGGAGCGTAAAGAGGATGTTGAACTGGAACATGAGCTTGTAGATTTTGGATTTATAAGCAGTGAGCAGCTTGCCAGGTGCATACAGGAGTACAGGGAGAGGAGAAAAAAAGAACCCAATATTTCTATTTTAAAGATTCTTATTGAAAAGGGTTATCTAACAACCGAACAGATAATTCAATATCTGGAGTTGAAGCAAAAGAAAAATTAAATCATAATGGTTTCCCATTTTCTACCAAGAAACCTTATCAGAATAGCAACACCGAAAACGAATATATAGAGTGCCATAGATATCCATGCCCCTATTATACCGAGGTTTAAGGTAATACCAAATATATAGGTGAATGGAAGAAACAAGCCCCAGGCCGAGATCAATATAATCCACATGATAAATCTTGTGTCTCCCGCTCCCATAAGTCCCCCGGAATAGACGAGACCAACTGCATCAAATGCCTCGTACAGCGCCGAGATTAGAAGGACTTTCCTTCCTATTTCTATCAGCTCAGGGTCATTTGTGAAGATCTTGAGATATATATCGGGAGTTACAACGAAGGTTATTGCGACAGGAATCATTATTCCCATCGCCAGCAGTGTGGATATATGCACGCTTTTCCTTGCCAGAAAAGGATTTTTTTCACCCAGAAAGGCACTGGTAAGGGTTGTTGCTGCCTTGCTGAACCCGACTCCTATCATAAAGGTGATTGATAGTATCTGAATAACAATCTGGTTTATGGCCATTGCCTCTGTTCCCATCTTGGTTACTATTATTCCAAAGATTAGGAAGCTTCCCACATCCAGGATATTCTGGGCTCCCGCGGGAAGTCCTATTTTAAATATCTTTTTGATCATACTTAAGGAAAGATGTGGAATGAGCCTGGTACTTATACCTTTTGTAGATCTACCGAACAGGTAGATGTAGAGAAAAATCAAAAATCCTGTGAATTCAGAAATTACGGTTGCCAGTGCAGCCCCTTTCACTCCGAGTGCTGGAAAACCGAATCTTCCGAATATTAAAAGATAATCGAGGATTATATTTTGCACCGAGATAAAAGCTATGATCAGCATGGATATTTCAGGTTTTTTTATCCCTTTGAAAAAATCGTCGAACACAAATAGAATAATTATAAAAAAAGCTTCAAAAAAACGTATTCTTGTATAATCAATGGCTATGGGATAGGTTTCTTCAGGAGGGTTTATCATTCCAAGTATTGATGGAGTGAATAATCCGATCGCATAGTACAGGAATCCGGCTGCTGCTGCAATAAAGATAAAGTGCCATCCCACAATTCCAATTGCCCGTCGTCTATTGCTGCCCAGGTATCTCGCAATAAAAGTGTTTGTTATTGATGTTAGGCCTCTGAAAAATGAAAGAATTGTCCATATATACCAGGTTATTAGCCCTACAGCTGCAACCTCGGCTTTCCCGAGATGGCTAATGAAGGCAGTGTCGATAAAATTTTGAATTGTTATGGAAAGCATGCTCAAGATAGAAGGAAAGGCAAGGCGTATAATTTCGTATACAAGCATCTTTTTATTTTGACCTTGTTTCATATGGTTTATGTTAATGCCGGTGAGTATCAGATAACAATAAAAAAGCCGGACTTTAAAGCCCGGCTTCTATGTATTTATTAAATTGTTAACCATTTTTTTTGTAGAAATCTTCCATAAACTCGGCAAGGATTTTTACCTCTTTTACCCCGTTTGCGTTGTACATCGATATTCTTATTCCTCCAACAGACCTGTGGCCTTTGAGTCCAATTATTCCATTGTTCTGGGCTTCTTCCAGAAATTTCTTTTCAAGTTCTTCATCGGGTAACCTGAAGGACACATTCATATAAGACCTCGATTCCTTTTCGACTTTGCTTACGAAGAATTCAGGGTATTTATCAATCAATCCGTATATTATATTAGCTTTTTCCTCATTCTGCTTTTCTATAAAGTCAAGGCCTCCCTTGCTGTCAACCCATTTGAGAACTTTATGCATCATATATATTCCAAAGCATGATGGAGTATTGAAGAGGGAGTTTTTGCCGGCCAGGGTTTTATAGCTGAGCATATCGGGAAGATCGTCTCTCGAATTCTCTATGAGGTCTTCTCTTATTATTACAACAGTTACTCCGGCGGGCCCGAGGTTCTTCTGGGCTCCGGCGTATATCAGACCAAACGGCTTGAAATCGATTTTTCTCGAAAGTATATCGCTGGACATATCTGCAACCAGGGGAACAGGCGAATAATCTGGAAAACTCTTCCACTGGGTCCCGAAAATTGTATTATTTGATGTCAGATGAACATACCTGGCTTCTTTGCTTACCTTTATCTCTTCCAGCTTCGGAATTCGAAAGTACTTTCCATCCTCCTCAGTCGATGCTGCAAGGTTCACATTGGCAATCTTTTTAGCGTTTTTATATGCATTGTTGGAGAACCTTCCTGTAACGATGTAGTCAGCTGTTTCTCCCTCTTTGAGAAGGTTCATTGGAACCATTGCGAACTGCAGAGAGGCCCCACCCTGTAGCAAAAGAACCTTGAAATTGTCCGGCATATTGAACAGCTTTTTGAGAAGCTCCTGAGTTCCATTGTGAATTTCTTCATATTCTTTTGATCTGTGGCTTATTTCCATTACTGACATGCCGGTATTGTTCCAATCTAGCATTTCATCCCTGGCTTCCTCCAGGACCTCAACAGGCAGTGCGGCAGGTCCAGGGTAAAAGTTTAGTACCCTTTTCATATTAATCTCCTTTCTTAATTGAGGAATTTTGCAATTAATACATAGTTTGTTTTGGCGGAAAACTTAACTATTAATGATAAAAAAATAAATATAACATGTAATACGTAATTCGTAATAGCATAATCTAAATGTATAAGTATTTACAATCAGTTATTTGCAGATTCTTCCTGCCATTCACTGTATTTATCCCATACCCTTCCAGAATATAGAAGATCAAGAGCCAGCTCATATCCCTCACGCAGATCTTTTGTTTTTCTGTTTATGTAGAAAATAGGAGCCGCGTTCATTGCTGTAAATATAATACAATCTTCGTATTTTTGTCCTCTTATT
>JALXDB010000145.1 GCA_026990615.1 Spirochaetota bacterium | reverse complement strand
ATTGTTAACAGGGCCCTGTTTTTTATCATAATCGATTCCTTTTTAAGGATTTAAGTATGAACCTTCTGTTCATCTGACATGGTGTCTGTTTTGTTCAAGGCTATGATGTAGATTTCTCTGCTTTCCTTTCTTGAACTCTTTGGCTTGTACCTTGCTATCTTTGCATATCTGGTTTTTATTTTATCATTGATAAATTGATCCAGATCTTCGCCCTGAAAAACCTTTGCCACAACATTACCTCCCGGTACCAGAATCCCATTTGCTATATCAAACACCCTCTCCACTATTCGCAGAGATTTCTGACTATCGGAAAACTTATCGCCAGTGGTTTTTGGGGCTGCATCGCTCAGTATAAGATCCACTGTTGTCGCAATGCTTTTTATGGAGTCTATGTCCATTTTAAGAATGTCCTCGTTGATAAATCGAAATCTGGAGTCTTTGATTGCGGGCCTTTGTGAAATATCAATTCCAATTAAAAGACCATTCTTAATCTTTTTCAGGATAAGCTGGCTCCATGAACCAGGGCTACATCCTATATCAATTACCTTTAATCCGGGTTTTATAAGGTGGTACTTTTTATCTATTTCTTGAAGCTTGTAAACAGAGCGGGCAGCATAGTTTTCTTCTTTTGCTTTTTTATAATAATAGTCCTTAATTTTTTTCATATTTTTAAGTATACGGTGCTATATTTTAAATAGCCTGTTAATTTTACTTTACAATACACCATCATTCAACCTAATTTATCTATAAAACTGAATAAAATTAAGTAATATTTAAGGAGCTCGGAAGATGACCAAAAGATATATAAAAAAGAGGTTTCCGGCTTTTACCCTGATTGAATTAATGGTTGTAATAGTTATCCTCGGTATTCTTGCCGTCATAGTGGTCCCGAGAATTACAAAAAGACCCGAAGAAGCGAAGGTCACAAAGGCCAAGGTTGAAATAGCTAACCTTGAACAGGCTCTTGAGCTGTACTACCTGGACAACGGCATGTACCCTTCAACAGAACAGGGGCTTGAAGCTCTTGTGAAAAAACCTGAGGTGGGGAATATACCAAAGAACTGGAGGGAAGGAGGATACCTGTCAAAGAAGAAAGTTCCCCTTGACCCCTGGGGCAGGCCGTATGTTTATATATCTCCGGGAGTGCACAACAAGGATTATGACCTGTACTCCCTTGGAAGAGATGGAAAAGAAGGAGGAGAGGGGTTTGATGCAGATATAACCAACTGGGAGTAAATGTACTTTAGATGAGTTCCAGAAAGATAAGGGCCTTCACCCTGATCGAGTTATTAATAGTGCTTTTGATTCTATCACTTGTGGTGTTTATTACAGCACCGAATCTTGCCAGATTTGTTAGGCCAAAAAGATCTGAAAGTTTTGTTGTTAAACTTCAGAATACTCTCCAGTATCTCAATGAACTGGCTATTTTGAAAAAAAGATTTTATCTGTTTATCTTTGATATCGATGATAGAAGCTACTATTTTAGAATATCTGAAGCGGGAAATCCTGAAGGCCGGGTCAGAGAACGGTATTTACGAAAGGTTAAACTTCCCGAATATATTGAAATCAAAAGGGTGTTTTCCCAGCAGGGTGGGGAGGTGTACGAAGGGAGAATGATTATACCCTTTACTCCAAGAGGTTTTATATATTCTTTTTCCATAGACTTTAAGGCTGGTAGTAAAGTATACAGGCTCATTGCTAACAGTATTACCTCGGAGATTGTTCTGAAGGAAAAGAGGGAAGAGGACTGATTTAAGCGAAATTAAGCGAACTCAATATCCCCCCACACCCCTATCTTTTTGCCTATTAAAATAATACCACCAATTAAATCTTCAATCCCTGCACAGTATTCAACTGTAGATTCAATGTCAGACTCACTTTTGACCATATTGCTTATTGCAGTTGCATACACATCGGCGGTTATTGCCGAATCGGCTATAACAACTGTTGCGTCTGTCCATCCAAAGTTCAGGGAGTGTCCGATTTTTCTGGAAGAGGTGCATACACCGTAAGGTTTTTGCCTCGGTTTTAGTCTTATCTTTAGTTTGTCTTTGAATGGAGATTCTTCTCCCGCATATAC